>JBKPNQ010000014.1:0-33483 GCA_046732715.1 Acidobacteriota bacterium
ATGCCGAGCGACTCGAACCAGCGCGCGGCCTGAAGATCCGATTCGAGCCCCGGATGACGGGAATCGATCAAATGCAGAGTCGCTCGATTCGAGCGATCACTGCCACGATTGGCCTCTAGCTGCTGGCGTCTGGCTCCTGGCAATCGTCGAGAAGACTGATCTTGCCGGCCGCCAGCAGCCGAGAGCGAGCCGCCAGCCGCGTAGTATGCCGCCGCGACTGCCGCCAGCTCCGCGGCGGAGTCCTCGCCACCGCGCGCGTACCCGTAGCCGGGGAGATCGACGAAGTAGGTGCTCCACCGGCCGGGCCCACCGGGGCCGCCGTCGACCGTGAGCCGATAGACGTTGGCCAGCCGGGTCTTGCCGGGCGCCGCGCTGGTTCGCGCCAGTTTCGTCCGGCTCAACGCGTTCAACAGGGTCGACTTGCCGACGTTCGACCGTCCGGCGAACGCAATCTGCGCGACGCCGTCGTCCGGGATCCCGTCGGCGCGCCCGCCCGCGGCGGCGCTGGTGACGAAGTCGGCGCTGATGACTTTCAATGTTGTTCGCGATTCGTTGTTCCCGGTTCGCGATTCGCACAAGAGCCACGTTGCTCTTCCGAACCGCGAACCGTGAGCCGCGAACGGCGAGGCAATTCAGTGCGTAATGGTATCGTCCGAAATGGCGGGCTGAACTTCGGCGTCCGGCGTCGCGGCGGCGATGCTTGAAGGCAGCGGGCCGGCCAGAGCGATCTTCAGCACTTCATCCATCGTGTCGACCATGTAGATGTCGAGCGTATCGAGGACGTTCTTGGGAATGTCCGCGAGGTCTTTCTCGTTGTCGCGCGGCAGCAGGATCGTCTTGAGTCCCGCGCGATGCGCGCCGAGAACCTTTTCCTTCACGCCGCCAATCGGCAGCACCTTCCCGCGCAGCGTGATTTCTCCCGTCATCGCCACGTCCTTCCGCACCGGCACCTGCGACAGCGCAGATACCAGCGCCGTGGCGAGCGTGATGCCGGCCGACGGACCATCCTTCGGGATCGCTCCTTCCGGGATGTGGACGTGCACGTCAGTCGTACGGGTGAAGTTCTTCGGGATGTGGTAGTCGTTGGCCTTCGAGCGGACGTAGCTCATCGCCGCCTGGGCGGATTCCTGCATGACGTCGCCGAGCTTGCCGGTCAGCGTCAGCCGGCCTTTGCCCGGCATGAGCGTCGCTTCGATGACCAGGATCTCGCCGCCGACTTCGGTCCACGCCAGGCCCGTCGCCACGCCGATCTCGTTCGACTCTTCGGCCAGTGTCGGGCGGAAGCGCGGGACACCCAGGTACTCGGTGACCTTCGTGGCGCTGATCTCTTCGTTGAACGACTTGCCCTGCACGACGACCTTGCGGGCGATCTTGCGGCAGATCGAGGAGATTTCCCGCTCGAGATTCCGCACGCCGGCTTCGCGTGTGTAGCGCTGGATGATCGTCTGGAACGCTTCGTCCAGGAATGAGATGTTCTGGGTGGTGAGGCCCGCGCCTTCGATCGCCTTGGGCGCGAGGAACTTCTTCGCGATCTCGACCTTTTCCTGCTCCGTGTATCCGGCGAGCTGCAGTACCTCCATGCGATCGCGCAGCGCCTGCGGGATCGTGTGCAGCACGTTTGCCGTGCAGATGAACATGACGTTCGAGAGGTCGTACTCGACGTCGAGGTAGTGATCCAGGAACGCGCTGTTCTGCTCGGGATCGAGTACCTCGAGCAAGGCGGCCGACGGATCACCGCGGAAGTCCATCGACATCTTGTCGACTTCGTCCAAGAGAAACACCGGGTTCATCGTCCCGGCTTTCTTCATCATCTGGATGATCTGTCCGGGAAACGCGCCGATGTAGGTGCGCCGATGGCCGCGGATCTCCGCCTCGTCGCGGACGCCGCCGAGCGAGAGCCGCACGAACTTGCGGTTCATCGAGCGAGCGATCGACTTGGCCAGCGAGGTCTTGCCGACTCCCGGAGGGCCGGAAAATGTCAGGATCGTCGCCTTCGGCTTCTTCACCAGCGCACGGACGGCGAGAAATTCGAGAATACGGTCCTTGATTTTCTCGAGCCCGTAATGATCTTCGTTGAGGATCTGTTCGGCGCGCTTGAGATCGCGGCTCTCCTTGGTCTTCTTGAACCACGGCACCGCGATCAGCCAGTCGAGATAGTTGCGCGAGACCGTCGCCTCGGCCGACATCGGCGGCATCGACTCCAGGCGCTTCAGCTCCTGAATCGCCTTCTCGGCGACCTCGGCCGGCATCTTCGCCTGCTCGATCTTCTTCTTCAGGTCGTCGACCTCGTTGCCCTTCTCGTCCTTGCGACCCAGCTCTTTCTGAATCGCCTTCATCTTCTCGTTGAGGTAGTACTCCTTCTGCGCCTTCTCCATCTGCTTCTTCACGCGAGACTGGATACGGCGATCGACCTGGAGCTTGTCGACCTCGGCCTCGAGAATGCCGGCGATGCGGTTCAGCCGCTCGAGCGGCGAGATGATTTCCAGCAGGTTCTGCTTCTCATCGACACCGACCAGTAGGTGCGCGGCGATCGTGTCTGCCAGCTTGCCGGGATCGTCGACCCGCACGGCGGCAATCATCGCGTCGTAATGCAGGTTGTTCGAGAGCTTCACGTACTGCTCGAACAGCGACACCACGCGGCTCATCGTGCTTTCGGCGTCGACTCCGGCTTCCTTGTGCTTGGGGATCACCTTGACGACGACGCGGTAGAACCCTTTGTCTTCCTTCCACTCGACCGCCCGGGCGCGCTCGATCCCCTCGACCAGCACCTTGATATTGCCGTCAGGCAGCTTCAGGCTCTGGACGATGTTGGCGACGCAACCCATCGTGAAAATGTCGGATGGCTGCGGGTCGTCGACCGCCGCATCGTGCTGGGCGGCGAGAAAGATCCGCTTATCCTTCACCAGCGCGTGCTCCAGCGCGCGTGTCGACGATGGGCGCCCGATGACGAACGGCATCATCATGTGCGGAAACACGACGACGTCGCGAAGCGGAACGATAGGGAGAGTCTCGTAGAGTTCCATGTGTAAAGAAGCTACCAGCTACCAGCTGCCAGCTCCCAGCACTGGCTTCCAACGACAAAACGGCTGGAAGCTGGCAGCTGGAAACTGGAAGCTATCCTGCCTTTTCGATCAACGTGATTGGCTTTTCCTTCGACTGCACGACCTCGCGGGTGATGACGCACTCGCGGATCTTCTTCTGGCCGGGGAGGTTGTACATCAGGTCGAGCATCAGATCCTCGATGATCATCCGGAGGCCGCGCGCGCCAATCTTGCGCGCAAGCGCCGCTTCGGCGATCGCTTCGAGGGAGTCGTCCGTGAAGCGCAGCTTCACGTTCTCGTACTCGAACAGCTTCTGATACTGACGCGTGATGGCGTTCCGAGGTTGCGTCAGAATCTGCACCAGTGCAGCCTTATCGAGCTCGTGGAGCGTGCCGACGATCGGCAGCCGGCCAACGAACTCCGGAATCAGGCCGTACTTGATCAGGTCTTCCGGCTCGAGCATCTCGAGCGTCGTGCCGACGTCGCGGCTCGAGACCGATTTCACGTCGGCTTTGAAGCCGAGCGTCTTCTTCCCGGTGCGCCGGTCGATCTGCTTGTCGAGGCCGACAAACGCGCCGCCGCAAATGAAGAGGATGTTGGTCGTGTCGACCTGGAAGAATTCCTGGTGCGGATGCTTGCGTCCGCCCTGCGGCGGAACGTTGGCGACCGTCCCTTCGAGGATCTTCAAGAGCGCCTGCTGGACGCCTTCACCGGACACATCCCGCGTGATCGACGGGTTTTCGTCCTTGCGGCAGATCTTGTCGACCTCGTCGATGTAGATGATCCCCTGCTGGCACTTCTCGATGTCGCCGCCAGCCGCCTGCAGCAGCTTGAGGATGATGTTCTCGACATCCTCGCCGACATAGCCGGCCTCGGTGAGCGTCGTCGCGTCGACGATCGTGAACGGCACCGAGAGCAGCTTGGCCAGCGTTTGTGCGAGGAGTGTCTTGCCGGTTCCCGTGGGGCCAATGAGGAGGATGTTCGACTTGGTGAGCTCGATGTCGTTGCGGCTACGGGTCTGCTTCTGGATCTCGATGCGCTTGTAGTGGTTGTAAACCGCAACCGCCAGTTTCTTCTTCGTCTGCTCCTGGCCGATGACGTACTCGTCCAGGAACTTCTTGATCTCCTGCGGCACCGGCAGCGACGTCCGGGCGCCGCCCCGCGCCTCGAACTTGTTGTCGTCGGCGATGATGTCGTTGCAGACTTCAACGCACTCGTCGCAGATGAAGACCGTCGGACCCGCAATTAGCTTGCGGACGTCGTTCTGGTCCTTGTTGCAGAACGAGCAGCGGAGGATCTCGCCGTCGCCGGCTTTTTTTACCATGGGGTTATGTTTCAGTTCCCAGTCGCCAGTTGCCAGCTTCCAGCCGTGATCCCAGTCCATCCCCCTGAAAAATGGGGAATTGGCGGGGCTGGAACCTTCAGGAGGGCCGGCCCTTAGGCCCTCTTCCGGATGACATCATCAATAATACCGTATTCCTTACCCTGGTCGGGACCCATGATGTAGTCCCGTTCGGTATCGTCCTGAATCCGCTTCAGGGGCTGGCCGGTGTGCTGAGCCAGGATTTGATTCAGCCGCTCCCGGGTCCGGAGCAGCTCCCGCGCGTGGATGTCGATATCCGTTGTCTGGCCACCGAGGCCCTGGACCCACGGCTGGTGGATGAGTATGCGTGAGTTTGGCAGCGAGTACCGTTTGCCCTTGGCGCCGGCGGCCAGGAGGACGGCCGCGACCGACGCCGCCTGCCCGATGCAGTAGGTGGCGACATCCGGCTTGATGAACTGCATCGTGTCGTAAATCGCCATGCCAGCCGTCACCACGCCGCCGGGACTATTGATGTAAAGCAGGATGTCGCGATCGGGATCTTCGGCTTCCAGAAACAGCATCTGTGCGATCACGAGATTGGCGACGTTGTCGTCGATCGGGGTGCCGACGAAGATGATGCTGTCTTTCAGCAGGCGCGAAAAGATATCGTAAGCGCGTTCTCCCCGATTGGTCTGTTCGACCACCATGGGAATGAGCTGCATGCGTTCGGCCATAAGAAATCGGTTCCCGAGTTGTTGTGCGTACAGTGCGTCGGGTTGCTGGGGATGCCTTCGTTCGACAGGGTAGGTGTCGGGAAACGCTTACAGAATTGTACCCGCGCCGTTTCGCGATCGCAACCCCTGTTTCAAACTGCCAGCCGCGCCCTGAATTCGGGACCGACTGGTGTATCGGCTCAACCGGCCTGAATCTTTGTGGCCTTCGACAGGAGGAAGTCCACGGTTTTCTCGCGGCGCAACCCCGAGTAAAGGCGTGCAAGCCCACCTTCCTTCTCGAGCCTGGCGCGAACAACCGCCGCGCCGCGGCCGCTGCGTTCCGCGTAGCGCTCCACTTCCGCATCGACTTCCGCCTCGCTGACCGCGATGTGTTCCCGGCGAGCCACCTCGTCGAGCGCGAGCGCGCCGCGCACGGCTTCCGACGCGGCATCGCGCTGCTTCTCGCGGAACTCTTCCCAGTTGATGTTCACCTTCATGGGATCGATCTGCTGCTCCATGAGGCGCCGCACGAAGTCCTCCATGCGGCGGTCGATCTCCCGGTCGAGGAGGGCCGTGGGCACGTCGAAGGTGACCCGCGCGGCGAGTTGCCGAAGCAAGTCGCTGCGGGCATCGCGCTCGGCCTCGTGCTTGGCCTCGTGCTCGAGGTCGCCGCGAACCCGTGCGCGTAATGCGCCCAGGTCCTGGAAATCACCCAGGTCCTTGGCGAATTCGTCGTCCAGCTCCGGCACGACGCGTTTGCGAATCGCTTTGATGCTGACCGAATAGCTCACCGTCGTTCCGGCGAGCTCCTGGATTGAGTAGTCGTCCGGGTAGCGGATGTCGAAGGTCTTCTCGGCGCCCTCGTGAAGACCCACGAGCTGCTCATCGAAGCCCGGTGGATTTGCGGTGGCGCCGATCTCGACGGTGACGTCGGCGTGCTTGTCGGTCTGCGGCTCCGCCGTCGATCTCGGCGGCGCCGGTTCACCCGCGAGGACCACCAGCGGTTCCTCGGCCTTCGGGATCGCGGTGCGGACGAGATCCATGACGACCGAATCGGCGTGCTGGATGCCGCGTGGCTCAGCCACCGGTTCGTATCGCGCCGCGCGCTCGCGCAAGTTCGTCAAGGCGTCGTCCACCGCGGCATCGCTGATCGTCGTGCCCTTGCTGTGCAGCGTGATGGACGCGTAATCGCCGGGCTCGATCGGCGGAACCGTCTCGAACGACGCCGTGAATTTCAGGGGCTGTCCCTCTTCGACCACGACATCGCGGATGTCCGGCGTGTCGACGGGCTCGACACCTCGCTCGCGCAGCGCCTCGTCGACGGCGCGCGGGATGAGGCCATGCGCGACGTCGTGCAGGATCTGATCGCGAAAGCGCTGGCGGACGACTTTGGCCGGCACTTTCCCCGGTCGGAAGCCGGGGACCCGGGCAGCCCGGCTGTAATCGCGCGCCACCTTATCTATCTCCGCGTCGACGACGGTGCTCGGGATTTCGACGACGAGGTTCTTCTGCGTATCGCTGACGTCAATGAATTCTGTTTTCATTTTTTGATCGGCGGGGTCCCCTGCACCCCGCCTGGCTCACTTCACTCCGCTCGCACGTCGTGGTTCGCCTTCGCTCACCACGCCCTGAGCGAGCTTATACCGAAGGAGTCGAAGGGCGCGGCTGGCTCCGTTTCGTTCGCTCACGGCTCGAGGCTCGAGGCTCAGCGTTTCTACAAATGTCGCGGCCAGACTCTCAGCGGAGCATGCAGCCTGCCTAGCCGAAGCCTCGCCTTTGCGTAACTCCGGCGAGGCGAAGGCTGGCGGCGGAGGGACTCGAACCCCCACGGCTTGTGGCCAAGAGATCCTAAGTCTCTCGCGTCTGCCAATTTCGCCACGCCGCCCGACCCTTGATTCTAACAGCCTTATCTTTCCGTGGCCCGGATTCTGCAACTCCGGTCGCGGAGGCGTAATCCTATGGCTCGGGCAATGTGGAAGGGGTCGCTGGCCTTTGGCCTGGTGAATATCCCCATCGAACTTTACAGCGCGACACGGGATCACCGGCCGAAATTCCGGCTCCTTCACGCGAAGGATGAGTCCCCTGTCCGCTACGAGCGCGTCTGCCAGACCGAAGGCAAACCCGTCGGCTGGGACGATCTCGTCAAGGGCTACGAATACGAAAAAGGGCAATTCGTCGTCATCACCAAGGATGACTTCAAAACCGCCGCCCTCGAGAAAACGAAAACCATCGACATCCTTGACTTCGTGAATCCGGACGACGTCGACGAACGGTACTTCGAAACGCCGTATTACCTGCAGCCGTCGAAAGGGGCGGACCGATCGTATGCGCTCTTGCGCGAAGCCCTGCGCGACTCCGGCAAGCTCGGGGTCGCCAAGATCATCCTGCGCGACGCGCAACATCTGGCCGCGGTCGAGGCGATTGGCGACGCGCTCGTGTTGACGATGATGCGTTTCGCGGACGAGTTGGCCGACCTCGACGATTTCCGGTTTCCCCGCGCCAACGGCATCCGCCCAGCGGAGCTGAAGATGGCGAAGCAGTTGATCGACAACCTGAGCGCCGAGTGGAACCCCGAAAAGTACACCGATGAATATCGCGACAACCTGATGAAGGTGATTCAGGGGAAATTGAAGGGGCGCCAGCCGAAGCTCAAGGAGCGCGAGACGGCCCAGTCGGCCGATGTCGTGGATCTGATGGCGCGGCTGCGTGCCAGCCTCGAAGGGAAGGGCGCGCCGCGCGCCAGGCCGCAGACTGCGAAGAAGGGCACACGGGCCAGTGGCCGCAAGCGCGGCCATGCAGCCTAGCGATGCATCAACGTCGTGCTTGGGGATCCGAGGAAATCGGGGGTGTGGCTCAAAGCCCGTCCGTAACGAACCCCGCCCACAGATCCCGGATTCCGGCTCGCCATATACTTCGTAGATGCGCTCCACAGCTATTGACCGGTCATCGATCGTCGAGTGGTACCAGCGCAATCGCGCTCGCACCCGGGCGATTTTCGATCTCATTGATCCCGCCGCGTACTACTCGCGTCCGATCGCCTTACGAAACCCGATCGTGTTCTACGAGGGACACATCCCGGCCTTCAGCGTCATTTCATTTCTGCGGCGCGGCCTTGGTCGTCCTCCGGTCGACGCGCGGCTCGAGAAGCTGTTCGAACGCGGCATTGATCCCGACAGCGCGGAGAGCGCGGTGCCGCGAAGCGGCGCGGATACGGCGTGGCCGTCACGTGATGAAGTGCTCGACTTCGCTGGCCGCGCGGATGCCGCGATCGTTGCCGCTCTCGAGGACGCGGAGTTTGATGCGGCGCGGCCTGCCATGGAGCGCGCACAAGCGCTCTACACCGCGCTCGAGCACGAAGCGATGCACCAGGAGACGCTCCTTTATATGTGGCATCGGCTGCCCTACCAGCAGAAACGAATCGTTCCGGGATCCCGTCCGTCGACAAGCCCGGGACGTCCTGGGCCCGTCGAAGCGCGTAATCCGGGATCCGATCCGCGCAATCGCGTAACTCGCGAACAAGTCCGGATCCCGAAAGGCACCGCGACGCTCGGCGCCGATCGAAATCGAATCACATTCGGGTGGGATAACGAATTCGACGAGCATCGCGTCGACGTGCCCGCGTTCGAGATCGACGTCTACGATGTCACGAACGCCGAGTTCCTGGAGTTTGTCGAAGCGGGTGGCTATCGCGACTCATCCCTCTGGTCGAACGAGCACTGGACCTGGGTGCAGGAGAATCGGATTTCTCACCCCTCGTTCTGGACGCCTGCTGCCGGTCCGACGGCCGCGCGATTCTGGATCGGCATGTTCGACCAGATCCCCCTGCCTCCCGACTGGCCCGTCTATGTCAGCCAGGCCGAGGCCGAGGCCTATGCTCGCTGGCGGGGGCGCCGGCTGCCGACCGAAGCTGAGTATCATCGCGCCGCGTTCGGGACCCCGGACGGGGGCGAACAGTCTTATCCATGGGGCGAGGCTCCGCCATCGCGAGAGCACGGGAACTTTGACTTTGCCCATTTCGAGCCGGTGGCGGTTGGATCGTTCCCCGCGGGCGCCAGCGCATGGGGCATTCACGATCTCGTCGGCAACGGTTGGGAATGGACCTCGACGATCTTTGGTCCGTTTCCCGGGTTTACGCCCATGGTGTCGTATCCCGAATACTCGGCGGATTTTTTCGATGGCCAGCATTTCGTGATGAAGGGGGCGTCAACCGCAACCGCGCAGGAGCTCGTGCGCCGCAGCTTCCGCAACTGGTTCCGGCCGAACTACCCCTACGTGTATGCGACGTTCAGGACGGTGAAATAGCGACGCGGTTCACGGTTCGCGACGTGCCGTTTCGCTGGGATAGATTGGGCGAGCAGCGAATTGCGAATTGCGAATTGCGAATTGGCGGTACGGCGAACGCATCATGATCAGCACAGCTTCTCTGACGGCCGAATTTGCCACCGACGTTCGACGCGATCTGCAGCTGACCCCGAAGCAGCTGCAATCGAAGTATCTGTACGATCCGCTTGGGTCGAGCCTGTTCGAGGCGATTTGCCGGTTGCCGTGGTACCGCATCACTCGCGCAGAGCATCGGCTGCTGATCGCGCACGCCGATGAAATCGTCGCCGCGCTCGACGCCGAGCCCACGACGATCGTCGAGCTTGGATGCGGCAGCGGGGAAAAGCTCGCGGTGCTCGCCGAAGCGCTGCAGCGGGCCGGAGGCTCCGCGCGCGTCCACATCATTGATATCTCCTCTCAGGCTCTCGAGCAGACCGAGCAGCGGCTCACCCGTCTCGAGCACGTCTCCGTCGTCGGTCATCAATCCACCTACGAAGTCGGGCTGCGACACGCGGCTGCGGCCCGTGACGGACGCGGCTCCATGCTGGTGCTCCTCCTGGGTTCGAATATCGGGAACTTCGATGCGCCGGCGGCGCTGACCTTCCTGAGGCGAATTCGTGATGTCCTGCAGCCCGGTGATCTGCTGCTGCTCGGCGCCGACCTCGTCAAGAGTGAGCGGGAGCTTCAGCTGGCCTACGACGATCCGCTTGGCGTGACCGCCGCGTTCAACAAGAACCTGCTGGTCCGAATCAACCGCGAGCTTGGCGGTACCTTCAGTCTGGACGCTTTCGCCCATCGGGCCGCCTGGAACGGCGATGAACAGCGGATTGAGATGCACCTGGTGAGTCGCACGGCGCAGACGGTGAGCGTTGCGGCACCAGGGCTGTCGGTCTCGTTCGCCCGCGGTGAACACATCTGGACGGAGAGCTCCTACAAGTACGAGCCCGAGCAAGTCGAGCGGATGGGCGCCGAGACCGGGTTCGCTCTACGCGATCAGTGGATCGACTGCGATGCGAGGTTCGCGCTGTCGTTGATGATGGGAGTGTAGGTCTTCCCGGCGTGCGGCTCAGGGCCTACAGTTCGATCGGGAAACGCCCGATATCTCCACGCGTGAGCACCCGCCGCACGTGCGTCGTAACTGCCGAACAATGGGGCAAACCTGATCGCAATGCGGCCGGAGAGCCCATTTGCCGCTGGTGCCATGGACCCATCGCACCACCTCGTCGCACATTCTGCAGCGACGCGTGCGTCCACGAATGGAAGATTCGCAGCAGTCCCTGGTATGTCCGTCGGCAGATCAAGAAACGCGACAAGGGAATCTGTCAGATCTGCGGTTTCAACGTCGTGCAGGCGCACCGGCAGTGGACGAGATCCAAGCCTCCAGCAGGCGACCGCGCCGCGCGAAAAGCGTGGCGAGCCGTCCGCCCACGATGGGAAGCGGATCACATTGTGCCGGTGGCTGACGGCGGCGGCGAATGCGGGCTCGACAACTATCGATTGCTCTGCCGGGGTTGTCACGTTTCCGTCACCGTCGCGTGGAGAGCGAAGCGAACGTCCGCAGCGGCGAACAAGGTGTTGAACCAGTAGTTCCGCGAACGGCGAATCGCGCGCCCCGTTGAATTTCGTCCCACCACTCGTCCCGAACATCCACTCAAGCCCTGGTTTTGTTGAGTGGAATGCCAACCTTCACCGCTCAAATCTCGTCTAAGCCAGCGGTCCGAAGAAGTCTGCGCGCACCGCACCACCTGAGAGATAGATGAGATCAGCTGTCCTGTTTGTGGCTCTTGTAATGGCGTCGACCGTCACTGAGGCGGCACCTCCAGCCTCGACCGTCCGCGTCACGGCGACCCCTATTCCGCAAGCAATGGCCGTCAAGGTTGATGGCGAACTCAACGACGCGATCTGGCAAGCGGTTCCGCCGATCAAGGAATTCCTGCAGCGGGAACCTCGCGAGGGTGCGGCACCGACGTTCGAGACTGAAGCGCGCGTCGCGTATGACGCGACGGCTCTGTACATAGCGGTCCAGGCCTTCGACAACGATCCCTCGCACATCGTCGGCATCCGCACGCGGCGCGATGAGGGATCGCCGTCAGATTGGATCAGCGTCCTTGTCGATTCATTCCACGATCGCCGATCGGCGTTCGAGTTCGACGTCAATCCGGCAGGGGTCAAGCAGGACAGCTACTGGTTCAACGACACCAACAACGATCAAGGTTGGGACGCGGTCTGGGATGTTGCCGTGTCGCGCAGCGACCGTGGCTGGCGCGCCGAGTTCAGGATTCCGTTCTCACAGCTTCGATACCGCCCGTCGGAGACGTCAACGTTTGGTCTGGCGATCATCCGCAAGATCGGCCGCTTGAACGAGACGGCGACGTGGCCGCTCTTGTCGAAGAGCTCCAACGGCTACGTGTCCTCGTTTGGCGAGCTGACCGGTCTACGACTGACAAGCTCACCGAAACGGCTCGAGGTCGTTCCCTACATGGTCGCCGACGTGGCGACGCAGCCGGGAGAGCCGGGCAACCCGCTCATCAACACCACCGATCCGGATGCGTCGCTCGGCGTCGATCTCAAGTACGCCCTGCGTCCTGGCCTCACACTCACTGGCACGATCAATCCCGACTTTGGCCAGGTTGAAGCGGACCCGGCGGTCGTGAATCTCTCCGCCTTCGAAACGTTCTTCTCGGAACGGCGGCCGTTCTTCGTCGAGGGCGGCGGCATCTTCAGCTTCGACATCGACTGCAACGACGGCAATTGCAGCGGGCTTTTCTACTCGCGCCGGATTGGACGCACGCCGCGGGGCGAACCTGACGTCCCCGAGGGCGGATACTCAACGACACCAACCCAGACGACGATTCTTGGCGCCGCGAAGCTGACCGGCCGCGTCGGCAATTTTTCTGTTGGCGCGCTCAACGCGGTGACCGCGGACGAGGATGCCGTCATTGCCAACGGAACCGTGCAGACCCGCCAGACGGTCGAGCCGCTCACGAACTACGCGGTTGTCCGCGCGCGTCGTGAATTCACCAATCAGTCGTCGCTTGGATTCATGACGACGCTGACGAACAGGAATCTCGACGGGTCGACGAAATTCCTGCCGGGCGAGGCCTACACGGGCGGGCTCGATGCTGACTGGCGATTGGGCCCGAAGTACGCGATCCGCGGATTCCTGGCCGGCAGCGCGGTGCACGGCGATCCTTCCGCGATCGACGAGCTGCAGCGGAACAACGTCCACAGTTTTCAGCGGCCAGATTCCAGCGGCCTCACCTACGATCCCACCCGGACGTCGATGAACGGGTATGGCGGATCCGCGTCGATGTCCAAGATCGCCGGCCAACGCATGGTCTTCAGCTCGAACGTCGGGTTCAAGAGCCCGGGATTCGAGATCAACGACGTCGGCTTCATGCAGCGTGCCGACCAGCGGACGATGAGCAACTGGATGCAGATCCGGTACGACAAGCCGTCGCAGAAGTGGCTGCGCAGCTTCCGCTACAACCTGAATCAGTGGGCGGGCTGGAACTACGACGGCGATCGGCTCTACTCCGGCATCAACGTGAACGCGCACGCGGTGTTCCGCAACAATTGGGGAACCGGCACCGGCGGCAACATCAACTGGCAGCCGTTCGACGATCGCGCCACGCGCGGCGGCCCCGGCGTCTATGGAAACGCGCAACGCTCGATCTGGGCGTATCTCGAGAGCGATCAGCGTCCCGCCGTGTCCGTGGGCATCTTTACGTTCAACTTGACGGACGGCAAAGGGACCACGCTTCACGACGCCAGTCCGAACATTTCGTACCGACCATCGTCGTTTCTCAAGGCGAGCGTCGGCCTTCACTGGAGTCAGAACATTGACCAGTCGCAGTGGGTTGAGGCGACCGATGATGGGCGCTACGTGTTCTCGCGCATCTACCAGCAAACGGTCGGGATTCAGACCAGGCTGAACTACACGGTCACGCCGGCACTGTCGATCCAGTTGTACGCCGAGCCGTTCGTGTCGTCCGGCAATTACACGAACTTCAAGGAGCTGGTTGACGGGCGCTCGAAATCGTACGAGGGTCGATACAAGCCGACCGAGTACACCGGCAATCCTGACTTTAACTATCGCTCGTTCCGGACGACGAACGTGTTGCGGTGGGAATACAAGCCCGGCTCGACGTTGTTCGTCGTCTGGCAGCAAGGCCGAGAGGGCAACGTCGGCTACGGCGACTTCAACTTCAACCGCGACTTCGGCGCCGTCTTCGACGCCCCGGCCAAGAATGTCTTTCTCGTCAAGTTCGCGTATTGGTTCAATCCGTGATGCTCGCAAACGAGAACGAAGTTCACTTTGATCTCTCCCATTACTCCACCGCCGCGTACTGTAAACGCGTCTGGTCCGCCTCCGCCTGAATCTGGCGCACCAGTTCCGGCGGGGACACGACCCGCGCGAGCCGGCCGAAACCGAGGATCCAGCTGCGCAGCGCGAAGTCGTTGCAGACATCCATCGTCATCGTGAGCGAACCGTCGGCGGCTTCCTCGAGGCGCTGCGATGAGTGCCAGGTTCGCTCTTTGACGTAGCGCGCGATGCGCGGCTCGAAAACGATCTCGATCCGCTCCGGCGTGCCCTGGTTTACCCCCAGCGAATTGGCAAACGCGTCGACTGGAAGATCGACCGGCTCAAATCGCTCCTCGCCAATCGACAGCGACTGGATCCGTTCGACGGCAAATGTCCGGAGTTGGTTGTACTCCGGCACGTGGGCGACGACGTAGAGGCCGCCCTGAGCAAACACCAGCCGATAGGGCTCGATCTGGTAGTCCTTTTCCCGATTGCTGGAAAACGAGTGATACCGCATCACGGCACGGCGGTGATTGAGCGTGGCATCCAGCAGTTGCGCGACGCGCGCGCTTCGCGGCGCCGACTGGCGCGACGCGGTTGCCGGCGTGGACGGGTCGTCCATCAGCGACTGTGTGCCGGGATCCGCCTTGGCCTGAATCACGAGCGGCAGACGATCGAGGAACTGACGCATGCCCGGGGTGAGCGCGGCAGCAAGCTTGTCGAATGCGCTGCCGACGTCGCGCTGGAACGGCGTCGCCGCCAGGCACTCGACGAGCGAGCGCGAGAAGTAGATGGCCGTCAGCTCGGCGAGCGTAAACCCCGTGTCGTCCAGTCGACGGAATGCTTTCTGCTCGAGTGTCCAGTATTTCTTGCCGTCGTGGACTTCATCGAACAGCGGAAACCCGGCCGACTGCAGCGCTTCGAGATCGCGGCGGATGGTTCTGGTCGAGACGCCGGTGCGCTGCGCCAGGTCGTCGATCGTCGCCCGCCGCGACGCCTCGAGATCCCGGAGGATCGACCATTGACGGATGACTTCGGCATTTCGCATCGATCGGCAGTCCGGAACGCGATCAAGATGCCGGCGCGGTCAGGTCGGTCGCGACGCTTCCGGCAAGTTCTTCCTCGAGGAGCCGCCGCTTCCTGCCGGATCGGCTGCCGTACCAGAAATGTGCCGGGCCCATCAGGCAGTACGCCGTCGGCGCAATCGGGGCCAACTCGAGCGGCCCCACCGAGGCGATGCCGAGTGAGACGAATCCGACGCCGGCGCTGATCAGATGATGGCCGATGTTCGTCCGCGCGTCGTAGACGTCAAGCTCCGACAGCCCGAGCTCTTCGCGGCGCGCCAGCGCACGGCGATAGAACAGCGCGAACAGCACGAAGATGGCGATGAACCCGATTGAGTAAATCGTCGCGGCGTTGGCCAGCTGCCAGAGTTGCATCGGCTCGAGTGGTTTGAGTCGTGGAACGAACCGCGCGAACAGCGAGTCGAACATGAACTTCAGGGGGTAGACGTAGAGCAGCACGACGAACAGCAGCAGCGCGTTCAAGAAGATCGTGACCCCGTCCTGAAGGCCGAATCGCCGGAAGAAGCTGTTGTGCTCGTACCAAATCCAGACGAGCAGCGCGAAACAGCACGCGAATGACACGCCGCCGAGCATTCGATCGACCAGCTCCGCGTAGCTGGAAGGCGCCTCGACCGAGACTACCAGAAGGGCCAGTGCGAACGCGAACACCGCATCGCTGAACCCTTCAATCCGCGAGACTTCGTGTCGTCGTGCAATCACGCGCCGACTATAGAGTGAAAAGCCATCACTTCGCCACCCGCGCCAGCGCCGTCCCGGTCGACGTGTCCTCCGATCGATCGACCCACGTCAGGGTTGCCGTGTACTGGAGATCGTGTCAAACGAGCAAGCGTTGACACGTTCGTCACGGGTCATGTTTCCGCTGTTTTCAGGCCCGATTGCCGCTCCATTCGGCCAGTGACCTACCCTGTCACACCTCGTTCCTAGAATGTCTGTACGGAAAGGCGGCTTCCGCCGTTTCCGTGAGGAGAGGGCCAGATGCTCAGGTTCGACGGATCGCTCGCACGGTCACTGGACTTCGATAGCACTCCCAGCAACATCCCGGTGCCTCGCACGGTCAGCCGGACGTTCGCGCGAGCCGGTCAGCGATTCGGGTTGCTACAGGGACCGGACAAATACAAGGTGTTCGAGAAACGCCGTCGCGCCGCCCAGATCAAGGCGCGCCACGCGCTGGATCTCGTGGACCTTCGGAACGGAGACCAATGATGGCACGCTGTTCACACACCGCGACAGTCTCATCGCATACGCATGGACGGACGCTGTGTTTCGAATGTTTTCGGGCCGGTATGGAACGTACGCGCGCACGGCGTGAAGCCTGGGCCCAGCGGGCACTGCCGTTCGACGATGGCGGGCGGCCCTCGAAACCGCTGAGCAAACAGGCAATCGCTCATCGTCAGCGGATGCTGGACTACCTCGCGACGAGCGCACGTCGCGGCGCGTAGCGTACGATTCGCGATTCGCGATTCGCAGTTGGCGATTCGCGGTCCGGCGATTCAAGGATTCGCGGATTGACGATTCGCTGATTAGTGATTCGACGATCAGTGATTCAGGATTAGCGATTCGAGGATCAGTGATTCAGGATCAGTGATTCAGGATCAGTGATTAGTGATTAGCGATTAAGAAGCGCCTGACGATCCTCCGCCGGCCGCAGCCGACGCGCCGCCGTGTCCGCCCGCGCCGCTCCCGCCGGACGCAACGAATGCTGAAAAGGCGGCGGGGTTGTAGTGGCCAGTGTCTGCTGAGCGGAACCACGCAGGCGCTGCGACGCGATGACGCTTGAGATACGCCGACCACACACCTGCAATCCCGAATGCAACCGCGAACGGGAGCAGTTGTCTCACAGCCGCGTCGCCAGGCGATGGCTGGCGCTCCCGCGCGATGTCCCGCAGGTACCGGCGGAACCCACGCCACTCGTTTGCCCGCCGGACTCCGTCATTCGACAACGGTGTGTGGGCGCCGTAGGTAATCAATCCCGCCACGCCAACCAACGCGAGCGCAAGAGGGATCATCATCGGCCACCCGCCAAAGCGATCGACGATGAATGCGAAAGCTATCGACAACAGTCCTGCCGCAATCAAACACAGGATGGCGATAATGACGAACCGTTTCCGCACGGAACGCCGATCGTCGTCGAGCAGGCCCGCAGACATCATTGCCGGCTCGAGAGCGGCCTTGAACTTTCCGAACTGTCGGATCAGCCGGTTCCTCGCCTTGCCGAGCGCCACCGATCGGGTTCCGTCGTGGGCGCCGGCGAAGATGATCTCGAGGAGCCGCTCTTCGTGCGGCGCGAGCGAACGCCCTGTCGTTTCGACGATCGTGAAGTCGCGCAGACCGAACGCCCGTGACCGCTCGTCGATCCGCAGTACGCCGCGGTCGGCGAGCCCGAAGAGTGTGGCCATGGCGTGCTCGAGGCGAGGGCTGCCGTTGGTGAGCAGCGTCCCTGCGATCGGAGGCGGCAGCGCGTCGGGCGGCGTCGTCGACAACGAGCCTGTTCGTGGTTCCCGCGGCGGCGAGTCGTATCGCTGACGGACGAAGAACAACAATGCAAATCCAGCCACCAGGACGATCGCGGCGGCGTACACCCAGTGGATCGACAACTGTTTGATTGCGAACTGCCGCTGCTGCCATCGAGGTGGAGCATCGATCACGGCTCCTCGAGGAAACCGAATCCGCACTTGCAGCCACCCATTGCTGCGAACACCGTCGCCCTCGACCCGTACATACGTGCCGCGCCATTCGACCTTTGATTCACCCACTCGATGTGTCTCGACCGTCGGCATTGCAGAAGGCGCTTCCGGCAAGGTGATGTCGCTCACACTCATGGCGACCGAATAGTTGTGTTCGCTGGGAAGGAGATTCCAGCTGACGACGTCGGCATCGTCCTCCTGCCGGGCGATTCCTTTTGCGACGTAAGTGACTTCAAAGGTATGCGTGGCAGGTGCCGTCACAGCAAATCGCCAGGTGACACGAATGTCCGACGAGCCGGAGAATTCAAAATGACCGGGATCGCTTCCGCGTGATAACGGTGTGCCGTCCATTGAGGCGGACACGATTTCGATGCCGTCGTTCATGCGCCGCGGAATGGCGCGATAGAACTGCGTGAAGGAACCGGTTTCAAATCGAATCGTGACCGTTTCGGTGACGCGAAGCGTCCCGCCCGCCTGGACCTCGACGCGAGAGTCGAAGCCGTACGCCACGTACCGGCCGGCGGCAATCGCTGACTGGGCGGCGAGCACGACGACGGCGACGAACAGCAGCCGGCGCAGCATCGGACGCAATGATAGCCAAGTCGCCGCACCTGTGGGGCAATTGTGAAGAAACGGTGACTCGTGTCCGGAGACTGAACTAAACCCGGCCCTCTCCTTGTCTAAGCATGTGTAGGAGGTTAGACATGACACGAAGTATTTGGACGGCCGTCGGGGCTCTGGTGCTGGCCGCGGCGGTCGCGATTCCGGTGATAGCCCAGCCACCGCAGGGTGAGCGTGGGCCAGGTCGGGGACCCGGGGGGCTACTGCCGATGTTGAGAGGGCTGGATCTGACCGATGCTCAGAAGGATCAGATCAAGACGCTCATGGAGCAGCGGCGGACAGGGGAGAATTCGCGGCGCAATCTGATGGATCTCGAACGTCAGCTCCAGGTAGCGGTCCTTGCGGATGCGCCGGAGCAGCAGAAGATCGACGAGCTGAAGGGCTCAATTGCGACCGCCGCGGCTCAGGAGCTGGCGGCTCGCATCGAGCTGGAGTCCCGCATCGCGCAGATTCTGACGCCCGAACAGCGGGCGCAGGCGCGCGAAGCGGTCGGGAAGGGGCCTGGCGGCCGTCGCGGCGCCCCACCGCAGGGGGCTCAGCGATTCCATCAGTCGTCCTAGCGATTCCATCTGCCGTCCTAAAAAGGTGGCTGGCACCTTTCCCCTAAAAGGTGCCAGCCACCTTTTGGGACTTTGGTCGATATTCAATGAGGGTTTCTCGCTCTGGAGTTGCCCGAGGTGGCTGGCACTTTGCTGCGAAGGTGCCAGCCACCTTTTATGATTGACCGGGGATTCGGGGGTTTTCATGAGGCCTGCAGTGCTGTGTGCAATCGGAATCGTGCTGCTGACGTCCGCCGTTGGCGTGTTTGCAGCGAAGAAACCTTCGATTACGAGCCAGTGGCGCGATCGAGAACTGGCCATCGACGGCGACAGCGGCGACTGGCCGGGACCGCTTCGGCCGATCGAAGAGAGTCGTCCACTGATGGCCGCGGCGATGAACGACGGTCAGTATCTGTATCTCGTGCTCAGCACCAGTGATTCAACCGAGCGACGACAGATTCTTCATCAAGGATTCATCGTGTGGTTCGATCCGTCGGGCGGCGAGAAGAAACATTTCGGCCTCAAGTATCCGGTCGGCGTACCTCCGGAGGAGAGACCGACGCGCGGTGGAAGCGGCGGCGGAGGCGGATACCGGCGGGGCGCCGGCGGCGGCGGTGGACATCCGGCGAGTGATTCCGGTTCGCGCGGCCCGTCCGGTTCGGATTCACCCGATCAGGTCGAGCCGACGAATCGACTCGAGGTCTACGGCCCACAAAAAGACGACGCGCACAGTTTTGTCACTGAGATGGCGCCCGGAATCACCGTGAAGACCGGTCAGGCTAAAGGCTATCTGGTCTACGAGTTGAAAGTGCCGCTGGCAAAAACCGCGGACTCACCCTACGCCATCGAAACGAAACCAGGTGCGCAGATCGGGTTCGGCATCGAAACGCCAAAGATCGAACATGCATCTGGTGAAGGGCGCGGCGGGATGGGTGGCGGATTCGGCGGTTTTGGCGGCGGCATGGGCGGCCGTGGCGGCGGTGGCGGCGGCATGGGCGGCCACGGTGGTGAGCGCGGACAGTCCGAACAATCAAAACCGCTGAAAGGCTGGGCGACGATTCAACTGGCGAATGCTGCAGGCTCGAAGTGAGTTGCCAGTTCCCAGTTTCCAGTTGCCAGTTGCCGGTTTCCAGTTCCCGGTTTCCAGTAGCAGGTAGCCAGTTGCCAGTTCCCGGTTTCCAGTTTCCAGTAGCCAGAACAGGCGGGGCCGCGACCCGCCTGTTGCGAACAGCGAATAGCAAATAGCGAACAGCGAATTGCGATCTGCCTCGCGCATAGCGCGTCAGCGCGAAGGCGGACTTTGTTATATTCTCGTTTGCACGGCTGCGTCGCGCGGCCGTTACCGGTGACCCGGCAGAGTGTCCGGGAAGGAGACTCCCATGGTTCGCATTGTCGAATCCGCCTCCACGGAATTACGAGTGGCCGAGGCTCGCGCGTTCGCGCGCGACCATCTCGCCCACGGGGATCTCCTCCTCGTCGGTGCTTCCCGCAGCGCCGCGGATGATCTCGCCCGTTCCATCGCGATTGCACACGGCGCCACGCTCGGTCTCCATCGCTTCAGCCTCGTGCAGCTGGCCGCGCGCCTTGCCGCGCCGGTCCTCGCCGCGGATCGTCGATCGCCGGCGACCGATCTGGGAACCGAGGCTGTCGCCGCGCGCGCGACCTTCGAGTCCATCCGCGATCAATCGCTGACCTACTTCGGTCCGGTCGCCGCCACCCCGGGTTTCCCGCGGGCGCTGGCACGCACGCTTCAAGAACTGCGCCTCGCGCACGTGTCGCCCTCCGCGCTCGCCGCGTTGCCGCTCGGTGGGGCCGATCTGTCCGTCCTGCTCGATCGCTTCGAGCGCGAGTTCGACTCGGCGTCAGCGACCGACCGCGCGACGCTCTTTGGCGCCGCGACGACGGTCGCCGCGACTGGCTCGCGCGGGAGTTCGATGCTTGGCATCCCGCTCGTCCTCCTGGATGTGGCATTCGATTCGACCGCTGAATTCGAGTTTGTCCGCACCCTGATTGCCGCTTCACCCCACGCACTCATCACCGTTCCGTTCGGCGATATCCCGACGCTCGATCGTCTGGCGTCGCTCGGCTTCGAGCCCGAGGTTCTCGAGCAGAAGGGCGAGGGCGACCTGGTGGCGCTGCGACGGTACCTGTTTGCCAGCAGCCGTCCCCCTGAACGCACGCCGCTCGGTGATGTGCGGCTGTTTTCCGCGCCCGGCGAAGGCCGCGAGTGCGTGGAGATCGCCCGGCGAATCATGGAAGAAGCGGGTCGCGGCGTCCCGTTTGATGAAGTCGCCGTGTTCGTCCGTTCGCCAGACCGCTACGCCGGGCTTCTCGAGCACGCCTTCAAGCGAGCGGGGATCGCTGCCTGGTTCGATCGCGGGACGAGCCGGCCGCATCCGGCCGGCCGGGCATTCCTGGCCGTGCTCGCGTGTGCCTGCGAAAAACTCTCGGCCCGGCGATTTGCCGAATACCTCTCGCTCGCGCAGGTCCCGCAGCCTTCCGGCGAACGTCACGAATTCGACTTCATCGTTCCCGACGATGACGTGCTGTCGGTTGTCAATGAGGCCGCCCGGCGCGTCAAGGACGGCAGCGACGAGCGTGTCGCCGATTCGGCATCGACGGACCGCACCCCAACCGATCGCGAATCTACTGGCGCCGTTCTCGAGGGCTCGCTGCGAGCGCCGTGGAAGTGGGAAACACTGATTGTGGAGTCCGCCGTCATCGGCGGAGATCCGGCGAGATGGCATCGGCGTCTCGCCGGGCTGGCGCGCGAGTATCGCCTGAAGATTCAGGAAGAACTCAGCGAGGATCCGGAATCGCCGCGAGCGGCCTACTTCGAACGTGAGCTGACGAATCTCGGCCATCTTCGATCTTTTGCCCTGCCGGTCATCGATCGGCTGGCGTCGTGGCCAGCCGCCGCGACGTGGGGTGAATGGCTCGATCGCTTTTCCGATCTGGTTCCGATGGTGCTTCGCCAACCCGAACGCGTGCTCCGGGTGATCGCGGAGCTACGGCCGATGAGCGAGATCGGGCCGGTGTCGCTCGAGGAGGCCCGCGACGTCATCGCCGATCGACTGCTGTCGATCGAGATGGATCCACCGCGCCATCGATATGGACGCGTGTTCGTGGGATCGCCTCAACAGGCGCGCGGCCGCAGCTTCCGTGTCGTGTTCGTGGCCGGGCTCGCCGAACGGATGTTTCCGCAAAAGCCGCGCGAAGATCCGATGCTGCTCGACGAAGAAATGCGCGTGCCCCTCGACGCGGGGCTGGCGATTCAGGAAAGCCGCGGCCGCCTCGAACGACTGTTGTTGCGCCTCGCTGTCGGCGCGCCGCAAGAACGGTTGTGGCTCTCGTACCCGCGGATTGAAATCGCCGAGTCGAGGCCGCGGGTGCCGTCGTTCTATGCGCTGGACGTCATGCGCGCGATTACCGGCCGGATTCCCCGGCATGAAGAACTGCAGGAGAGCGCCGTACTCGAGGGCGGCGCGATGCTCGCGTGGCCATCACCAGTCGAGCCGCACCGGGCGATCGACGATCTCGAACACGACCTGGCGGTCCTGCGCGTGCTGCTGCTTGCCGACCGTCCCGCCGCCGTTCGCGGACAGGCACACTACCTGCTCCGGCTGAACGACGCACTGAAACGCTCGGTGACGGCCCGGTGGTCGCGCGCGCGCGGTTTGTGGACGCCGTTCGATGGCATCACGAGGGTCACCGGTATGACAGCGCCGATGTTGGCGTCACAGCGTCTCACCGCCCGTCCCTATTCGTTGTCCGCACTCCAGAAGTTCGCCACCTGTCCCTACCAGTTCCTGCTGTCCGCGATTCATCGGCTCGAGCCGGCGCAGGAACCCGAACCGCTCCAGAAGCTCGATCCGCTGACGCGCGGGGCACTGTTTCACAAGGTGCAGGCCGAGTTCTTCCGCGCGCTCCAGGGCGAAGGACGGCTGCCCGTCACCGCGGCATCCCTCAGCGACACCCTGACGCGCCTCGACCGGATCGTGGCCGAGACCGCCGCCGAGTATTACGAGCAGCTCGCGCCAGCCATCGATCGTGTCTGGCGCGACGAAGTGGCCGACATCGCGCGCGATCTTCGTGTCTGGGCGCGTCGACTGCCGAACGCGCACGACTGGATTCCTGAGTATTTCGAGTTCAGCTTCGGCTTGAGCGATGAGGGTCGCGATCCTCGCAGTGTTCCCGATCCAGTTTTGATCGACGGCCGTTTCCTGTTGCGCGGTTCCGTCGACCTCATCGAGCGACGGCAGGATGGCCGCGCTCTCCGAGTCACCGATCACAAGACCGGCAAGAACCGGACGACTTGGAAGACGGTCATCGGTGGCGGAGCGATCCTCCAGCCGGTCTTGTACAGCGTCGCCGTGACTCGGGCGCTCGAGATGCCGGTCACCTCCGGCCGGCTGTTCTACTGCACCGCGCCCGGCGGTTTCACCGATCACGAAATTCCGTTGAACGACACCAATCGTCATGCGGGAATCGAAGCGATGGAAATCGTCGATCGCGCGATCGAGCTGGGATTCCTGCCGGTCGCTCCCGATAGCAGAGCGTGCACGTGGTGCGATTTTCGCGTCGTCTGCGGTCCGCATGAGGAGCAACGCGCCCGGATGAAATCCGCCGACAAACTGGGAGATCTACAGGCACTACGGGGGATGGCGTGACTCTCCTCGATCAACGTGCTCGCGATCAGATCGCCAACGCGCTCGATGATACGCTTGTCGTCGAGGCCGCCGCCGGCACCGGCAAGACGACCGAGCTCGTCAAACGCATTCTCCGCGTGCTCGCGACCGGACGCGCGCGCGTCGAGGAAATCGTTGCGGTGACCTTCACCGAGAAGGCGGCGGGCGAACTCAAGCTGCGATTGCGCGAAGCGCTTGAACGCGAACGGGCGGCTACGCGTGAGAACCAGCCGAGAGAGCGGCTCGATGCCGCGCTCGGCAGCCTCGAAGAGGCGCACGTCAACACGATTCACGGTTTTTGCGCGGAACTGCTCCGTGAGCGGCCGGTGGAAGCCGGCGTCGACCCGCTGTTCCGAGTGCTGACTGAAACCCAGTCGGAGCGCCTGTTCGAGGAGGGGTTCAGCGGATGGCTGCAGGCACAACTGGCGGATCCGCCAGAGGGCGTGCGGCGGGCGCTGCGTCGCTCGACGTCGTTCTCGTTCTCCGGCGCGCGCCCGCGTCAGGACGGCCCGATCGATCGACTGCGGCGCGCCGCCTGGGAACTGGCGCAGTGGCGGGATTTTCCGGCTCGCTGGACCCGCCGCCCGTTCGATCGCAAGCGGCAGATCGATCGCCTGGTTGCCGAGCTGCACGCGCTGGCGGCGCTGACCGAGCGTCCTTCCTACGCCAACGACTCTCTCTATCTCGACACCGCAGCGGCACGGCACTTGAGCCAGGAAGTCCAGATTCAGGAAGAGGGCATTCGCCACTCTCCGACGACGGAATCAGATGACGATGGGCTCGAAGCGCGACTCATCGACCTTTCACGAGACCGGAATTTTTGCCGGGCGCGCCACGGCCGCGGCCCGGGATATCGCCAGGGTGTGACCCGTGCGTCCCTGGTCTCCACACTCGAGGCGTTCCGTGCCAGCCTCGACGGATTTCGACTCGACGCTGACGCAGACCTCGCCGCCGCGCTTCAGCAAGAGCTATTGGGTGCGGTTCAGCGTTACGAGGACCTAAAGGGGCGCGCCGGCGCGCTTGATTTTCTCGACCTGCTGTTGAAGGCCCGCGATCTCGTGAAAGGGAAAGAGACCGTGCGCCGCGGGTTCCAGTCGCGCTTCACGCACCTTTTCGTCGACGAGTTCCAGGACACCGACCCGCTCCAGGCCGAGATCCTGCTCCTGATGGCGGCCGACGATCCGACGGAGACGGATTGGCGCAACGCCACACCCGTCCCTGGTCGCCTCTTCATCGTCGGCGATCCGAAGCAGTCAATTTACAGGTTCCGTCGGGCCGATGTCGGCATCTACCGCGAGGTCTGCGAGCGGCTCGTTCAGCGCGGAGCCCTTGCCGTGACGCTGACGGCGAGTTTTCGCAGCGTGCCTCAGATTCAATCGTGCATCAATGCCGCATTCGCGCCGATCATGACGGGCGATCAGGTGACGCTGCAGGCCGACTACGTACCGCTCTCGCCCTATCGGAAGGACGCCCCACGGCAGCCGGCAATCGTGGCGCTGCCTGTGCCCGCGCCTTATGGCTCCCGGAACATCGCGGCCAACTCGATCGAGCGATCGATGCCCGACGCCGTCGGCGCATTTGTCGACTGGCTGCTCAACCAGAGCGGCTGGAAGGTGACCGAGCGCGGCGGCGATGCGCCGGTCGGCGTCGCCGCCAAGCATGTGTGCCTGCTGTTCCGGCGGTTCCTCAGTTTTGGAGAGGACATTACCCAGCCGTACGTGCGCGCACTCGAAGCGCGGGGCGTGCATCACGTGCTCGTGGGTGGCAAGACCTTTCACGAGCGCGAAGAAGTCGAAACCATCCGCGCGGCGCTTGCCGCCATCGAGTGGCCGGACGACGAGCTGTCGGTGTTTGCGACGCTGCGGGGGGCGTTATTCGCGATCGGGGATGAAGAGCTGCTCGAGTGGAGACTGACCAACCGGCAAGATGGCTTCGGCGGCCTACACCCCTTTCGAATTCCCCGGTCGATTCCGCCGCACCTCGCGCCGATCGCGACGTCGCTGCAGGTGCTTCAGCATCTGCACCGGCGGCGGAATTACATTCCAATCGCCGAGACGATCCAGGAGCTGATGAACGCGTCCCGCGCGCACGTCGGGCTTGTGCTGCGGGCCGGTGGCGAGCAGGCGCTGGCCAACGTGCTGCATGTGTCGGAACTCGCTCGGCAGTACGAGGCGGGCGGCGGGATTTCGTTCCGCGGGTTCGTCGATGAGCTGCGCGTCGCCGCGGAAACCGCCCAGGCTTCCGAGGCGCCCATCCTCGAAGAGGGCAGCGATGGCGTCCGCATCATGACCGTTCACAAGGCCAAGGGCCTCGAGTTCCCGGTCGTCATTCTCGCCGACCCGACGTGCCGGCTGTCACCAGCGGAAGCCAGCCGCTGGCTGGACACGGATCACGGGATGTGTGCGCTGAAGCTCGGAGGCTGGGCCCCCATCGATCTCGTGTGGCACGGCGAAGAGGAGCGCGCGCGCGAGCAGGCTGAGGCGCAACGCCTGACCTATGTCGCCGCCACGCGCGCCCGCGATCTGCTCGTTGTCTCGACGATTGGCGACGGCCCGTACGAAGGTGGCTGGCTCGATCCGCTGACGCCGGCGGTGTACCCGCCCGAAGCCGCGCGCAGGGATTCCGCGCCAGCGCCCGGATGTCCTCCGTTTCCGTCGAAGGACTCCGTGATGAATCGTCCTGATGGCGATCCGGCTCGGCCCTACACCGTGGCGCCGGGCGCGCATCGGTTTGGACTGCCATCCGATGAACTCGCCAACGCGCGAACCGCGAATCGCGAACCGCGAATGGCGGCGTCGTCACAGTATTCCGTTGTGTGGTGGGACCCTCACATCCTCCAGCTCGGGGCGGTGTCCTCGTTCGGCCTTCGCCGCGACGATCTCATCGTCAAGGACGGGGACATGTTTGCCGTCGAAGAGCGTCTGGCTGAATACGAACGCTGGCGGCATGAGCGAGCTGAGGTCATCGAGCGAGCACAGCAGCCCAGCCTGCGCGTGCAGACCGCGACAGCGTGGGCCGCTACCGCGGCGGAACTCGGGATCGACGATGAAATTGCCGCGGCCGGGACGATCGAGGTCGTCGAGCTGTCAGGCGCCGCGCGCCGCCCTCGAGGCGCCAGGTTCGGCACGCTCGTCCATGCCGTCCTCGCAACCGCTCCGCTTGACGCCAGCATCGATGAGACCCGCTCTATCGCTGACATGCAAGGACGGATGCTGCTGTCGACGACGGAAGAGATTCAGGCGGCAGCGACGGTGGCGTCAGCGGTGCTGAACCACGACATCCTGCTGCGGGCGAAGCGTGGCTCGATGCTGAAACGCGAAACCCCTGTGACCTGGTTGCAGAAGGACGGCACGATGATCGAAGGCGTGCTCGATCTCGCCTTCGAGGAAGACGGCGCAACGATTGTCGTCGACTTCAAGACTGACCACGAACTGTCCGCCGGCGAGTCACGCTATCGGGCGCAGGTGCAGCAGTACGTCGCCGCGGTTACGCGCGCGACCGGACGGCCTGCAAAAGGCATCCTGTTTAAGGTTTGACGGCTGACCTTCACTCGTCGCCGCGGGATTTGCTTCTAGCGGCCTTCAGCTCGCCGTGCTTCTTCTTCGATGTCAGCCGCTTTTCGCGGGCGGCCCGGCTCATTTTCGTTGGACGGCGCTTCTTCGGGCGCTTCAACGCCTGCTGGATGAGCGCGATCAGCCTGGCCCGCGCGGCTTCGCGATTCTGCGGCTGCGTCCGATGTTCGCGCGCGTCGATCACCAGCACGCCCTCGGTCGTCATGCGGCTGCCAGCGATCGCGGTGAGCCGCGTCCTGACGTCCTCCGGCAGGGACGACCGACCGACGTCGAATCGCAGCTGAACCGCCGTCGCAACCTTGTTGACATTCTGCCCGCCGGGTCCGGACGCACGGACGAACCTCTCTTCGACTTCGGACTCAGGAACGGTGATCGCATCTGTGATCTGCATGGCCACGTATAATTGATCTTTTTCGGAGGTCGCACTTGTCCACCGTGTCGAATCCCCCTGAAATAACTGGTAACTGGCAACTGTTTTCATGCAGTCCTACAAGAACCACGCGCACCGTCCGGTTCTGACCGGCGTTGGTTTCATCTTTGCCGTGTTCGCGCTGGTGCAGTTTGTGCGGCTCTGGAGCGTGCTCGGGCAGAGCACATCGCTCGGCCTGTTGGCCTTGTGCGGTGCGGTGATCGTCCTGCTCCAAATCAGCCGCCGATACACGACGCGGTTGCAGGATCGCATCATCAAGCTCGAGATGCGCGTCCGGACCGCGCCGCTGCTCACGCTCGACCAGCAGCGCCTCCTCGGTCAGCTCGACAACAAACAGGTCGCCGCCCTGCGGTTTGCCTCGGACGGCGAACTGCCGGTGCTCCTCGAGCGCGCTGTTCGTGAGAACCTGCGGCCACGGGAAATCAAACGTGCGGTGAAGACGTGGGTCCCAGACTTGGATAGAACGTAGACCAGCAGCCAGCGTCCAGTTACGGCTTCCAGCAACGCACGTCGCAGCTTGTAAGGGCGGGAGCTGGATGGGCAGCTGGCAGCTGCCATGTCAATAACCAAAATTCGTCGCGTACATTCAACTTTGTAATCGACTCTGCCGGCTGCACGAGCGGCCGGGCCCAATCCTCCATAAATTCCTGAAGGTTTTGAGGTTCCGTGCCGAAAGGTAGTGGGAACAAATCATGAATCGCGCGGCGATAACGTCTTTCCCTGCTTTCCCTGCGAACGAGGTCGTATTGTCATGAGCCTGATGTCCGCCTTTGCCACCGACGTGGCAATCGATCTCGGTACTGCCAACACATGCGTCTACGCGAAGGGGAGGGGCATCGTCCTCAACGAGCCGTCCATCGTCGCGTTCAACGTCGCCAGGGGAGAGATTGAGGCGGTCGGCATCGAAGCGCACGAGATGCTCGGACGCACCCCCTCGAACATCAAGCCAGTCCGGCCGATGAAGGACGGCGTCATCGCTGATTTCGACGCGGCCGAAAAGATGTTGATGTACTTCGTTCGCAAGGCCCACGGCAAACGAAGCTTTGTTCGTCCCCGCCTCGTGATTGGGGTCCCGCCGGAAATCACGCCGGTTGAGCGCCGCGCGGTGAAAGATAGCGGCTTCCGCGTGAAAGCCAGCGAGGTCTACCTGGTGGACGAGTCGATGGCCGCCGCGATTGGTTCAGGGCTGCCGGTCACCGAGCCGGCGGGCAACATGATCATCGATATCGGCGGCGGGACAACCGACATCGCCGTGATTTCGATGGCTGGCACCGTCTACGGGAAGTCGCTGCGGGTGGCCGGCGATGCGATGGACGAGGCGATCATCCAGTACATGCGCAAGAGCTGTAACCTTCACGTCGGTGAGCGCACCGCCCAGCAGATCAAGTATGAAGTTGGATCGGCCGCTCCGCTCGAGAAGCCGCTGGTGATGGAAGTGAAAGGCCGCCATGCCGTCGAAGGCGTGCCACGGACGGTGACGATCACCGATTCCGATATTCGCGAAGCCCTGTGCGAGCCGTTGCGGCAAATCGTGCAGGCAGTCCGCGATTCGCTCGAGCGCATTCCGCCCGAGTTGTCGGCGGACATCTACGATCGGGGCGTGGTGCTGACTGGTGGAGGCGCGCTGCTGCGGAATCTTGATAAGCGCTTGCGCGAGGAAACAGGCCTCCCGGTTCTGGTCGCCGAAAACCCGCTGACCTCAGTCGTCATGGGTGCCGGGATGATGTTGCAGGACATGGCCCTGCTCAAGAAGGTGGCCTGGGAATAGGCCTGCCGGGCGCCGGTTCGCGATTCGCGGGAATGGCGGCTACCGCGGCAGGGTCGTCGCCAGCCACTCCTCTACATCCTGTTGGAAGTCGTGGCCGCCGTCGCGACGGTGAGGCGCGATCGCGGCGCGAACTGAAGCCTCCGCACCAGTCACCTCAAACAGGTTCACGAAGAACTCGACGAGAAACGCGCGATCGGTGATGGACGAACGCACCCGGGCGGGCGCGCCGCCAGCGGACTCGATTCCATAAGCCTCGCCCGCGGTCTCTGCGAGGATCTGAAGGAAGACTCGATCGCTTTCATCTCCCTCGTTGCGGCCGCCTGACGCGAGCAGCCGTATTTCTTCTCCGTCCGAGTCGCAATACAGCTTCGTCTTCGAGGGGAGCGCGATCGCCCACACCTCCCATCGGGCGCCGTCTGCCCACTCCAATTGCAACAGCGTTCGGCTCCGCAAAGACGCCGGATCGAACCGCTTCGAATCCTCCCCCAGTGCTTCTTCGATCACCGCCTCCAGCGCAATTGGTTCTGGAGGTATGCGAATCGGCCACAACTCCTCACGCCGGCGGAATTGCTTGACCCGTCGCTCGAGCATCTCGACCACACGGGTGGTGAAGAGGCGCTGATTGAAGGAGGTCATGATGTCAGTGAGTGCCCGGATGTGCGCATGCCGGCATTCAGCGTGTGCGGTATCCGCGCAGGCCGCACAACAGCCGAACTCGTGATCGGCTGGCGGAATCGTCACCAGCCGAGTCAACCACTCGGGAACGTGTTCCAGCCGTATAACTCACGTGCGCAACGATTTGCCCTCAATTGCACCCTACGGGCACGTCCGTTGCTCTCTTCCCTCCTATCGGTAAATCCCTGTGGAGGTGTAATCCAATGACGCGCACATTTGGCCGCACGTTTGGCGCTGCGCTCGGTGTCTTGTTTGTTCTGCTGTTTTTTGCCTCGCTCACGATTGAACAGAACCGCGTGCTGTCGATCGCGCGCGCCTCGGTGGGCTCCCACCGGTAAAGACAGCCCTAATCAACCGCGATCTTGACGATCGCTTTTTTCAAGAGCCCACGTCCCCCCAGCGGGGCGTGGGCGTCTTCCGGAAAAAGAATCGCAAAGCGTCCGGTCGGCACCGGCAGCCAGGCGACCGGACGATCGTCGAAAAATGTGATGTCTTTGGTGGTGTCGAACGCCACCGCCGTCGACGTACATTCGCGGATCGGTTTCCATCCAATCTCTTCGTGCCCCTCAATCGTGAACTGGATGTCGATGTAGCGTCGATGCGCTTCGAGACGGGCTCCTTCGTGGCCACGCCCCTGAACGACATCGATCGAGACGTAGATCCGCTCACCATCGATGGGATGGCGTGAGTGGTAGCTCTCCTCATCGATTGATGCGGGGAGCAACTGCGCCCAGTCCGCGTGCGTCAGAAACTCGAACGCTCGCGCAAACGCGGGATGAAGCGTGACATAGCGGCCGTGTGCACCGAGGTCGTCCAGGACCATGACCCTTTTCGTCAGATGCCAGGCAATGACGTTATCGTCTTTGGCCGGCCTGGGCCGGCACCCTGAGCAAGGGACTATCTCTCAGTATCTTATCGCCGGCCCCCCTCTGGTATGGCACTTGCGGTGTCCTACCGACGCAGCAATTTCAGGGGGTCCTATGCAGCGCTCACTCCTGGCGTTTGCGATGGCGGCAGCGATCCTGGTGATGGGGACAACGGTTTCCACCGGACAGCGGACGATCGGTCCGACGAAAGCGGCGCCGGCGCGACGCCTCGCCGCCAAGGCCACTCCGACGCCAGTTCAGAAGGAACTCCAGCGCAACCTGGTGCTGGCCGACGGCCTTCGAGGGCGGTTGCCGCGCGGCACCGATCTCAACGCTGCGGCCACTGGATTCCGTCGCCTTGAATTGTTTGTCGCAACCGTGCACGCCTCGAACAACCTGGATATCCCCTTTTCCGAGCTGAAGCGACGGATCGTGAACGACGGCATGACGCTCGGTCAGGCCCTTCAGGACATCCGGCCGAAATCCCGGTATTGGGACGAGGCGCGGCGGGCGGAGGACGATGCCGCCGCGGCGATCAGGACCAGCGAATCCGTCACTCTCGCGGCGGAAAAGAAGAATCCCTAGACGCCATTCGCGGGTCGCGATGACTCGCCCGATGACCCCCGTAGTTGCCATTCATCCTCCGCCGATCTAGAGTGACGCCGGAGGACAGGCAATTATGAAGCGATTGATAATGACCTTAGGTTGCGCGGTTCTTGTCGCGGCGGGTCCGGCTATCGCCCAGACGAAGACCGTGAAGGGATCGGTAAAGGAGGTCGGAGCCAACACGATCACCGTCACGTCGGCGGGGAAGGACATGACCTTCAACGTCGACGCGAAGACGACCGTGGTGGCGCGTGGCGCCGGCACCAAGTCGAAGGCGGCTGAGGCCGCTGGGAAAACGGGGCCGGGGATCGCTGAAGTGCTCAAGGCAGGACAGGCGGTCGAAGTTGCGTATCACGAGGAGGGAATGCACGCCGACACGGTTCGGGCGATCGCGTCGGTGCCGCCGCCGCCGGCGCCGAAGGACGCCGCTGCTGAACAGAAGACGAAGCCGCTCACGGAAAGCGGCGTCGTGTCGGCGGTGACCGGGAACTCGCTGACCGTGAAGGGCAAGGCCGGCGATACGACCTTCACCGTCGATGCGAAGACGGTCGTGTCAGGCACCGGATTCGGTAGCGCAGGCAGGAAGATCACCGACGCCGGAGGAAAGCCGACTCTTGGCGACTTCGTGCACACTGGCGACAGCGTGACCGTGAGCTACCACGACACCGGCGTTGCGAAGATGGCGTCGGACGTGCGGGTGACGAAAAAGACGTTGAAGTAAGAAGAAATTGCTGATTGCTGATTGACGCTGAATGCTGATTGACTGTCCGACAATCAGCATTCAGCAATCAAAATCGGCATTTTATTTGATGAACGTCCCTTCTCGGATCTCCCGGAAGGCCGTCCTCAACTCTTCCTCCGTATTCATCACGACCGGCCCATACCACGCGACCGGTTCCTCGAGCGGCTTGCCCGACACGAGCAGGAATCGCATGCCCGATTCGCCTGCGTGCACGGTGACCTCGTCCCCTCGGTCGAACACAACGAGCGCGCGATCTTTCGCGTCGTGATAGATCGCCGCGTCCAGATCGCCAGTGTTGTCGGTCTTGACCGGCAGCGGCGGCGAGGCATTCCGAAACGTCCCCGATCCGGCGAAGACATACGCGAACGCGTGCCGCGTGACTTCAACCGGCAGCGTCTTCTTCTGTCGTGGCGGTACTGAGACGTCCAGGTAGGACGGCTCCGCAGCAATTCCGTCGACCGGCCCACGCTGACCCCAGAACTCGCCACACACCACGCGCACGCTCGTGCCGTCGTCGTCCACAACGGTTGGAATGTCGCGAGCGGTAACGTCCTGGTAGCGCGGTGCGGTCATCTTCAGCGAGGCGGGAAGATTGGCCCAGAGCTGAAAACCATGCATGCGGCCCTGCGTGTCGCCACGCGGCATCTCCTGATGAATGATGCCGCTCCCAGCGGTCATCCATTGAACGTCTCCCGCGCCCAGGGCGCCGCGATTGCCGAGGCTGTCGCCGTGCTCGACCGTGCCGGCCAGCACGTAGGTGATCGTTTCAATGCCTCGATGCGGATGCCATGGAAATCCGGCGAGGAAATCGCGAGGCACGTCATTTCGGAAGTCGTCGAACAGCAGAAACGGATCGAACTCCGTGGTGTCGCCGAACCCGAATCCGCGTCTGAGCTTCACGCCGGCGCCTTCGATGGTTGGCGTGGGTTGAATGATGCGCTTGACAGCACGGATCGACACAGGTGGCGTCCTTGGATGGGGGATAAACGTAACGCCGGGCTATTTGCCCGGCGTCTATTTCTATGACGCGCCGGCGATGGTCGGCGTCCCCGAGAAACTAGCGGGCCGGTGTCGCGTCCATGTCCAGCTCATTGAGCGGGACGTCCCAGTGCGCGTCAAGGATCTCGAATCGTCTCTGCTCCTCGCGCGTAAATGCCGCGGCATCAGGATAGAGGCGCTTGACGATCTCGGCATCGTTTGACGGGCCGGTCATCGTCGCGGTGTCGCGGTAAGTAATCACTACGGCGAATGTCCAGTCCGCACGTCCATCGCCGTGGTACGTCGGCACGAACGTCCGAACGTCCTTGATGCGTCCGGCCTTCATCTCTTCCTTCAGGACGGGGTAGTGATTCTTACGGAAGAGCCGGACGAATTCGTCCTGGAATCCCCACTTGACCCGGTAGAAATACCAGACCGTTCGTTCAGCCCGGGAAGTGGCTTGTGCCGCTGGCGCCTGGGCCCTGACCAGCGCGTGCCCTGGTAACGCAAGCGTGGAGAGGACCGCCCCAATCATCAGGATGCGTG
>JBKPNQ010000015.1:0-26615 GCA_046732715.1 Acidobacteriota bacterium
CTGAGAGTTGGGGTGGATGACGGGGTTCGAACCCGCGACTTCCGGAGCCACAGTCCGGCGCTCTACCGCTGAGCTACACCCACCGCAGGGGGCGTGGAGCGTCCGCCTGAAAGCGGAGGCTCCAGAGGCACGGTCTCAGACCGCGCCCGAAGCAGATCAGTGTAGCACCCGCCTGAACCGGCGGGCAACTCAGGGACGTCGTTCGATGACGCCGCTGCGCGCCACCTTGACGAAGTCGCCGCGGATCTCGACGAGCGCGCTGTTCTGCACGCCGACCGCGGTGGGATGGACATGGTCAGCCTTGCGGCTCTTGGCGTCGTACATGAGTTGATCGGCACGGTGGATCAACTCCGCCGCGAGCTTGCGCGCGACGCCGCGACGCTCCGCGACCGGCCCCAGGTGCAAGCAAACAACGCCGACGTCGACGCGAACCGGGCGCGTCGCGAGGCGGCGATCGTCGCGGCTCCAGTCGTGCGCCTCCACCGCGTGCTTGAACCGATCGGCGATTTCGACGGCTTCGGCGCAGCCGGGCAGATCGGGGATCAGGAAACAGAACTCGTCGCCGCCGAACCGTGCGTGCAGATCGCGCGCATCAGCGCTGCCGCGTTCGAGCGCGAGAAAGTCCTCCGATCGGATCTGATCCGAAAGGATGCGCGCCACCCGCTCGATGATCTTGTCGCCGACGGCGTGGCCGAGCGTGTCGTTGTACCACTTGAAGCTGTTGATGTCGACGACGCCGACGCCGCACCAGCGCACGCGCTGCTCGACCGACAGGAACGATTCCAGCCGCTCCATGAACCAGTCGAAGTTGAGCAGCTTGGTCTTCGGATCGCGATGCGATTTTTCGGTCAGGCCGGCGACCACCTCTTCGAAGTAACGCGCGATGTTGCTGACGGTCACGTCCTTCTCCGTCAGCTGACGTTGGAGCCGCGCCATCTTTTCCGCAAACCCTTCCGAGAGCGCGCGAATCGCTTCGTGCTTCGACTCCTCCAGGAGCTGCCGCTGATTCAAGAGCACATTCTCGATGGCTTCGATCAACCGCGCCTGTTCGATGCTGTCGAGCTTGAGGGCAGTGCGGACCCACTCCCGCAAATCGGTCGTCGTCCGCGGAATGTCAGCGGACGAAGACATCGTCGGAGCCTGACGGTCGTCCGGGGAGAGCTCAGCCATGGTCACAGCGCCAGTTGAACGATCAAGCCATGTGCCGAAGTCGATGAATGGCAGAGGTTGCGAGGCGCGACGAAGCTCGACGATGGAATGGGCTCGAAAAACGAGACAAGACCGAGGCGCATCGCATTCGCGGCAGAGCGCAGCCGGTATCAGCGGACGCGGTGGGGAAGCGGCTACAGTTTGTTGGAAGGGGATGCGTCAGCGGGATTTCGCGACCACAATCGTGACGTCGTCGCGCCGCCGGCTGAAATCGCGGTACAGGATTCCGGCGATCACGCTCGCATGACGCGATCCGAGACCGGGATAGGCCGTGAGGCTCCAGTGCGACACGAGGCCATCGGAAAACATCACGATGGTTGAGGGTCGCGGCACGGGATAACTGAACTCGTGAATCCGCGTCGCCACGTGTCCCGCGGTGCCATTCTGTGAAATCATCCCGTAACGGTTGCCTTGGGCTGTCAGAATTACTGCGCCGATATTTCCCACGCCGCAGTAATTCGCGACTGCGCGAACTGTATCCACCTCGACCATGGCAACGGCGGCGCCTCTCGTTGGACGCAAGGCCGTGTGCACTTCTGTAATCACGCGTGACGGCGATTCGTCCGCGAACCGCTGAAAGACGCCGACCGCGGCCGCCGACGCTTCATGCGCCGACAGTCCATGCCCGAGACCGTCAGCGACGAGAATGGCGACCCGCTCATCACGCATCGTCCAATCCCAGTCATCGCCGCAGATGTCTTCACCGGGATATGACACGATCACGGCGCCAATCTCGAACGGCGGCTTCCGCGCGACGATCGGTGGCTTCTCGCTCCAGAGCCGGGCCAGCGCGACCGTGCCGGATGGTTGCGAGTAGATCTGGAAGAAGTCCGACTGACGGTCAATCGATCCCAACCCATGACCGAGGGAGCCGGCGGTCGAATAGCCATCTTCGCGCGCGGTGGTCGGATCCTGTATGCCCGGCCCGCGATCGACGGCGAGGATCTCGATCCCGCGGAGATTGGTTCCCCCATCCGTGTTGCGGAGTAGCCGGAACAGCATTTCTCCGTCGGTCGCGTGCTTCGTGAGATTGGTCGCCAGCTCGGTGACGACCAACGCCACCTGGCCGGCCCGTTCTTCAGAAAAGCCCGACCGCCTGGCAAGGTCAAGCGCCGCGCGGCGCGGTCCGGCAATCTGACTGGTGTCGTGGACGGCGTAGGCCGCCGTGACGTTCAGCGCCACCGGACAATTGTCACGCGGGTGCCCTCGCCGGGACGCGAGTGGATGGAGAATTCGTTGGAGAGGCGCTTGGCGCCCGACAAGCCGAGGCCGAGACCGTTGCCGGTCGTGTAGCCGTCCTTCATGGCAAGCTCGATGTTGGGGATCCCGGGGCCGTTGTCCTCGAACACGAGTCGGATGCCGCGCCGCGATCCCTGCAGCACTTCCTCGATCAACAGCGTGCCGCCGCCACCGTACTGGAGCGTGTTGCGCGCCAGCTCGCTTGCCGCGGTCACGATCTTGGTCTGGTCGACAAGATTGAACCCGAGATCGACGGCGCGCTGGCGCACGGCCTGACGCACCGCCACGACGTCTTCAGAGGTCGAGATGGACCGATTCTCAGTCAGCGGAACCAGCACCGTCCCCCCTCGACTCGAGCAGTCCGCGCAGCAGGTCCATCCCTCGCTCGATATTGAGTGCGGTGCGAACGCCGCTCAGCGAGAGCCCGAGCTCCACGAGCGTGATGGCCACCGCGGGCCGCATCCCGACGACCACCGTCTCGGCATCAAGCACGCGCGACATCGCGGCGATATCCCCGAACATGCGGCCAATGAACGAGTCCACCATTTCCAATGCGGAGATGTCGATGAGCACACCCTTCGCCCGCGCCGAGACGATCTTCGACGTCAGATCGTCCTGCAGCGACATTGCCAGCCGATCGTGCATGTCCACCTGGATGGTGACGAGCAAATACTCGCCCATCTTGAGAATTGGAATCCGTTCCACGGTCAGGCCTCTCGGCGATTGTCCGATTGACGGGCGTCAGCAGAGTCATCGTCGCGATGCCGCGGGGCAGTCTGAACCTTCTGGACGGTCAGCCCCAGGCGTTTCAAGGCGATCGCGAATGCATCGGCGAGGGTGGCCTTGGTGATGACGGTCCCGAGCTCGACGCCGAGGTGCACGATCGTCTGCGCGATTTGCGGTCTGATGCCGCTGATGATGCAGTCGGCTCCCATCAACCGGGCAGCCGCGACCGTCTTCAGGAGATGTTGTGCGGTCACGGTATCGACCGTCGGGACGCCGGTGATGTCGATGATGGCGATCGCCGCGCCGCTGTCGACGATGCGCTGAAGCAGGCTCTCCATCACGACCTGGGTCCGCGCGCTGTCGAGCGTTCCGATCAGCGGCAGCGCGAGCACGCCATCCCAGAGCGTCACCACCGGCGTCGAGAGCTCCATCAGCTCCTGCTGCTGCCGGATGATCACTTGCTCACGGCCGCGTTGAAACACCTCGGTGGTATAGAGTCCCAGCCGGTCGAGCAAGAGGTTGGTGGGCCACAGGCGAGAGAGGGCCTCGACGCCGGTGCCGACGACGCCCTGCAGCCGATCGAAGAGCGGCTGTTTCAACGAAAAAAGGAACGTCGCCGTCTCCGATGGCGAGAATCCCTGCTGCGCGCGCGCGACCGACAGCTCGTCGAGCATCTGCCGCACCGCCAGCCAGGAAGGGCCCATGATGTCGGCATCGCCACCCTTGACCGCGTCGCGAAGCAATCCAAGGAAGCGGCGGGCGTGATCCGACAGTTCCTGACGACTCGTCCGGCCCGACCTGAACGTCGCTGAATTCACCTGGTTGTCGACCCAGTTCTGAAGCAGGGTCCCGTCGTCCTTCTGGAGGATGTCGTTCAGCATGCTGATGGAATCAGTGGCCATCGGGTCAGTGTCTCCTCGTCATCGAGTGAATCATACCGTCCGTACGAGCGCTTGACGGACAATGCCCGGCAGCGTTGCGCGCGACAGATTCCGTTTTGGCAGAATCGCGGCGGCCTGCTGAAGCAGGCGGCGTGTCTCGTCGTCTTCAAGCTCCGCGCCCGTCGAAATCACGACCGGGATGTCGCGGGTCATTGGATCCTGCCGCAGCTCGGCGAGGGCTCCACGGCCGTCGAGACCCGGCATGATCAGATCGAGCACAATCACATCGGGGCGATCGGCGCGGGCCCGCTGGAGGCCCTCCTCGGCGCTCGCGGCTTCGGTGACTTCGAACGCGGGCCCTGGCAGGCATTGACGAATCAGGTATCGCGCCATCTCCTCGTCATCGATGGTCAGGACGCGGACCGCGGATCGCGTCCGCGCCTGCAAGCCATTGATCGTATCGATCAGGGCGCGGCGATCGATCGGCTTGACCAGGTAGGCGTCCGCTCCGAGCGCGAGCCCTTTCTCCTGATGCGCCAGGGCACTGACGATGATCACCGGCACATTCCGGCTGCGTTCGTCGCGTTTGAGGCGGAGCAGAAGCTCCCACGCTTCTTCACCGCCGAGCACGAGGTCGAGGATGACGGCGACCGGATCGCAGACGCGAAGCGCTTCCTCGGCTTGCTCGCTGGTGTAGGCCGGATAGAGCTGAAAAGACGACGTTCTGAAGATTTTTTCGTAGAAGAACTGATCGTCCGGCGCGTCTTCGATGACGAGGAGAGGCAGCCGCGACGGATCCGGATTCCATTCGAACTTCGGTTCGAACGGACCGGCCGATCGATACCTGGTCGGAATGGTCAACGAGAACGTTGAACCCGTGCCAGGCTCGCTGACGACGGTCAGGCTGCCACCAAGCAACTCGGCCAGCCGCCGCGACAGCGGCAGGCCGAGACCAGTGCCTTTGAACTGACGCTGCAGGCGATGTTCCAGCTGCGCGAACTCTTCGAAGATCCGTCCTTGATCCTGCGGCGCGATCCCGATGCCTGTATCCGAGACAGTGAACGTGATTCGCGCGCCATCCGGATCGACCGCGGCGCCGACCCGTACCTCGCCGGCCTCGGTGAATTTCAGCGCGTTTGACACCAGGTTGCGCAGCACCTGCGACACCTTGGCTTCGTCGGTGTGCAAGGCGGGGAGTGCGGCCGCGTCTTCGAACACCAGCGTCACCGATCGGCTCAGCAGGAGCGGCTTGAGCATGCCGCGGAGCGCGCCAAAGAGCGATTCGACCTTGAACTCCGCCGGTCGAATCACGGTCTTGCCGGCTTCAACTTTCGCGAGGTCGAGCAGATCGTTGACGAGGTCAGACAGCTGGTCGGCGGCTTTGCGGATGAAATCCAGCTCTGGTTCCGGGGCGCGGCCCTGCTGCTCGCGATCGTCGATCAGCAGGTTGCACAGGCCGATGATCGCGTTGACCGGTGTTCGGAACTCGTGGGTCATGTTCGAGAGAAAGCGTGACTTCAGCTGGTCGGCGCGTCTCAAGTGATCGGCTTTCTCGTCGAGCTCGGCGTAGAGTGCGACCACGCCTCGATTCGTGTCTTCCAGCTCGCGGTTCAGATGCGCGAGTTCCTGCTGCTTACGCTGAAGTTCATCGAGCGCGCGCAGCAGCTCCTGGTTCTGTTGCTGAATCTCTTCGACCAATCCCTGCGGGCGGAGCTGGCGCACGGAGTCGACGATATGGTCGACGCGCTTCGAGGTCGCCAGCGGCACACGACTCGGGAAGTCTTTCTCCATTCGGACCTGAGTGCCCGCCGGTCCGGACTCGATCGCGAAGCGATCCATCAGCCGCCTGGCGCCAACGATGCCGAGTCCCATCCCGGTCGACGAGCGATACCGGCCCGACATGACATCGTCAAGCCGCGGAATGCCGGGCCCCTGGTCTTCGACGCGAATCACGAGTTTCTGAGGACGCTCCTCGATCTCGACTTCGAAATGCACAGACCCGTGTCCTGCATACCGAAACGCGTTGCGGACGATTTCGGAGACGGCAGTGGCAAGGCGCGTCTGTTCGGACGTGTCGAACTCGAGCAACTTCGCAATCTGCGCGGCGCGCTGTCGCGCGGTCACGACATCCTGATCGTGGTGAAGGTTGAGCGACAGCAGTGAATGCAAGCGGGACCCGTGGTCAGATGGCACGCAATCGGTTCCGAACCAAGCCAGCGATTATATCGCTGGAGATCCACTGAGGGGCCCGATTCTCCGCCCACTGGCTGCGGCAGAGCTTCGAAATACGGCCGAGTCGCGGCGGTTTGCTCTTTGCATCAAGCACGACAGGAGTCGTGTCCATCTTCGGCGAAAACAGGACGCGCGCACGAACGTGAACGCGAACAGTTCTTCAATTTCTTCAGGAAATGTAACGTTGACGCGACTGCCCCTGAGGCGGCGGCAGGATCTCGTCTGGCTCCGGAGGGAAACTCGGAGCGCCGCGGAACAATGCGGTTTGGACGACCGCAGTGTTCAAAGTCTGTCCGCCGCCTCCTACGAAGCGGCGCGGCTGCTTTTCTCCGAAGCGCAAAACGCCGGCGCCGAAATCAACGTGACCCCATCCGGAGAACTCCAAATCATCATCCGAACGGGCCTCAATGGCGGAGCCGATCGTCAGGCCGTCGGCCGTTCCGTATCGGCGTTAGGTACAGTCCTCCATCGAGTATTGGTGCAGGATTCGGCGGACTCGCTGCTGGTCACCCTCTCGGCGCAGGTGCCGTTCGACGCGGTCCGGAAAGATCGCGTGTCGCGCCCCCCACCGATCGACGATGCCGAGCCAACGGGGCAGCCGGAACAGGAACTGGTCGAAGAAAACGTCAGGCTCCGACGGGCGCTCATCGAACTGCAGGACGAACTCACCGAAACGAACCGCGGCGTGGTCGCATTCTATGCCGAGCTCGACAACCAGGCCGAGCGGCTCCGCGAGGCCGAGGAGCGGCTGCGTATCCTGCTCGACAGCGTGCACGACTACGCCATCTGCATCCTGGACCTCCGGGGCGATGTCGCCAGCTGGAACCGCGGCGCCGAACGCCTGTTCGGCTACGCCGCAGACACCATCATCGGACGCAACATTGACGTCTTCTACGTCGCGACCGAACGCGAGGCCAAGCTGCCGGCCGAACATCTCCGCCGCGCTCGCGACGAAGGGCGCTTCGAATGCGAGTCGCTTCGGGCGCGGGAAGACGGGTCGACGTTCGATGCGCTCGTGCTCCTGATGCCGATGCGCGCGGCCGACGGCTCGCCGCGCGGGTTCTCGCTCGTGGTGCGCGATATCACCGAGCGGAAGCGGCTCGAGGACCGGCTGCGCAACCGGGCCGAGGATCTCGCCGCAGCCAACCGGGCGAAGGAAGACTTTCTGGCGACGCTCTCGCACGAGCTGCGCACGCCGCTCAACGCCATGCTGGGCTGGACGCGGTTGCTGCGGATGGGAAAACTCGACGACGCCGGCCGGACGCGCGCGCTGGAGACGATCGAGCGAAACGCGTACGTGCAAGAGCAGCTGATCGCCGACATCCTTGACGTGTCGCGGATCGTGACCGGCCGGCTGCGGCTGAACCTTCGTCCCATCGATCTCGCCCCGGTTCTCGATGCGGCGATCGAGACGCTTCAGCCGTCGGCCGCCGCCAAGGGTGTCGAACTCTCCTGTCGGATGACGCGCGCCGGCGCGGTGCTGGGCGATCCCGATCGGCTTCAGCAGGTGGTGTGGAACCTGCTGTCGAACGCGATCAAGTTCACGCCGGCCGGTGGCTGCGTCTCAGTCACCGTCGAGCGCGCCGGCGCGAGCGTGCATATTCGCGTCACCGACACAGGCGAGGGGATTGCGGCGTCGCTTCTCCCGTACGTGTTCGATCGATTCACACAGGGCGATGCGTCAGTGACGCGCGCCCACGGCGGCCTGGGCCTCGGACTATCGATCGTCCGGCATCTGGTGGAACTGCATGGCGGGTCGGTGTCGGCCAGCAGCGACGGTCCAGGGAAGGGCGCGGCGTTTCTCGTCAGGCTTCCGCTTCGGACGATCCCCGCTGACGACGCCGAGGTGCGACCGCTCGGGGTCACGCCACAGGAGCAAGCCACGACAGAGTAGGGGATCCGCACTTCCTCCCTGCTGACGAAGAATCAGCCCTTGCCGCGAAGGACGGCGTCATGGCGGGTCCGCGCCTGCTCGAGCGCGCGCTCCGCTTCTTGTGCACGGCGACCGGCGGCGTCGCGTTGTCGCGCGGCTTCTCCCGCGGCGGTCTCGGCTTCATCCAACGCCTTTTGCGCGGCCGCGAGCACTTCACGCGCCTTTCCTAGTTGCCGGACCGCTCTCTCGGCCTCGCGCGTCGTCCGCATCGCCTCGAATTCCTCGCGACGGGCAGTCTGTTCGGTCTCCCGCAATGCCTTTGCCGACTCTGCGCGCAGCGTCTCCGCCTTCGCGGCTTCGGCACGGCTTTCGTCGGTGCGCGCTTTCCGAACCGATTCGGCGCGCGCCGGTGGTTCAGACTTCGGGATGGGTTTCGCCCGGATGACACCACCGCCACCCGTGATCGACAGGCCTTGGAGCATTTCGAATCCTCCAGGCTGAAGCGTTTCGGTCAGCCGGCCCGGTGTGACGTCGGTGGGAAGGGCCCGCAGCGTGGTCAGAATGGTCTGGCGAGTCGAATCGCTCGGCGGGTGATCGGCTTCCTGGAGGATCGCCAGCGTGGCCTTGAGTGCGGCGTCGAGCGCCTCGTCATGTTCCTTCGCCGCCGCGCGTAGATCGGCGCGACGACCGCCGAGGATGGCCTTGTGGGTCTTCCTGACGGCTATCGATGCCTCGATGAGGGCATCGTAGATGTCGCGTTGCTTCCAATACAGCTGATTGACGGCCCATGCGGCTATCGGAGGCTTTGCCAGCTTGCGGACGTCCGCGGCGTCACCGCCCGCCGCACGAGCGAGGTTGTTTCTCGCGGTCGTGAATTCTTCCAGCGGGAGCTGGTAGAGCTGATCGATGTCCATCTCGAGACGGCGTGGCGCCATGAGCAGTTCTCGGATTGCTGATTGATGATTGGTGATTGCTGATTTGAACAGATCGGGATGTCATCAGCATTCAGCGATCAAACATTCAGCAATTCAAACTGGCCGCCTACTTTACCGCAAACGTGGCGACGAGCGGATTGTGATCGGAGGCTTCCGTGCCGATGAGCGCGCCGGTGGTGATGTTTTCGATGCTGCGGAGCTCGAGACCGCTTCCCGGCGTGTAGAAGATGTAATCGATTCGCGAACTCTTGTGCGTGATGCCATCCATTCGGCCACGCGCCGTTCCTGCCGCCACCGCGTCTATCCAGGCGTCGTGAAACTGCGCACTGACGCGCTGGTATTCCGGCGTGTCGGGTGAGGAATTGAAGTCGCCGATCAGCAGTTTCGGACCACCGGACGCGCGCGATGCCGCCCACGGAATCAGCTCGTCGAGCTGACGCAGTCGATCCGATTGCCCGTTCGTTCCCGACGCGAGGTGGGTCACGATGATTGGAAGGTTCCGTCCTTTCGGCAGCGTCGTCATCAAACCGAGCCGTCCGTTCCACAGTTTCGTCGTCGTTGGTGCTGGCAGCGGCTCGGGCGCGAAGAATCCGCTGCCTTCCGTTTCAGGACCATCACCGCGACCCGAGTTCTGGCAACTGCGGTCCGGCGTGAACCATTCCTGTTCGTGACTGAGTGCCACCGGCGTCCCGTCGCGCTGCTGAGCATCTGCGCAATTCGCGCCGGTTGATCCTCGCAGTTGTACGACGGGTGATTTCGTGTGAGTTCCTGAACGCCGACGATATCCGGGTTGACCGCCGCGATCGTTTGCGAGGCGTACTTCAAGTCATACTGCCCGGCGCCGTTGAGGCCGTGCTGGATATTGAACGTCATGACCCGAAACTCGACGCTCGCGGCAGGCGCGGTTGGCGACGAGCCCGCAGCCCCGGATGAGCCAGACGAGCCGCACGCGACAAAGAGTCCCGCGGCGGCGAGGGCGTTCAGAATGGATGGGGTCGACCGCATGCCTCATCGGGTGCGAGAAGGGTGCCAACCTTCGAAGCTGGAAACCGATTGTTTCACCACGTAATCGCTTACGTCGCGCGTATCGCCCGATGGGTGGGGCCCGGGGAAATGGCAGGTTTTTGTAGGTATACTCGGTGAGCTGCTGAGGTACACGGTTTGCTCGTCCGATAACTAGTCACACCGATACGTTTATGCTTGATCTCCGCCGGCTCTCGGTCGTTTTGATTGGTCTCGCCCTGCCGTCCCCCGCGTCGGCCCAGTCCGTCACCTGGACCATCGATCCGGGGCACTCTGCGGCGACATTTCAGGTCCGGCACATGATCGTCGCCAACGTCAAAGGGGAGTTTAGCGGACCGGTCGGCACGGCGTCGTTCGATCCGAAGGACCTCTCGACGCTCCGAGTGGATGCCACTATTGATGCGCGCACTATCAACACCAGGAACCCGGATCGCGACAAGGATCTGAAAAGTGACCTGTTTTTCGACGTCGCCAAGTATCCGCGTATCACCTTCAAGTCCAAGAGCGTGACGGTTGAAGGCCCCGGAAAGCTCAAGGTGCTTGGGGACCTAACGATCAAGGGGGTGACCAAGCCGGTGACGCTGGATGTTGAGGGACCGACACAGGAGATCAAGGACATCTGGGGAAGCCGCCGGATCGGCGCCACGGCAACGACGACCATCAACCGGCGCGACTTCAACATCGTGTACAACCGGATGCTCGAAGGCGGCGGCGCGGTCGTCGGGGATCAGGTGTCGATTTCGCTCGATATTGAGCTGACGAAGAATCAATAGATTTTCGCAGTTCGCAGTTCGCAGTTCGCAGTTCGCTGGAAGCTTGGATTAAGGAGCATGACATGTTTCGGATGTTGAGAAGCGCGGTGTTGCTCAGTGCGGCGGTCGGCGTGGCGCATGTCGGGATCCTCGCGTCGGGTTCATCGGTTCCTGCGGCTCCGTCGGGCGGCGGCGGGTCGTCGATGCCGACCATGACGCCTGAGGAACGTGCGGTCGCGGCGTACCAGAGCGGCGACGATCACCGCGTCAAGGGAAAGAAGTTCGAAGAGGAAGCGACGACGAAGAAGGGAGCCGACGTCGAGAAGACTTTGGCGAAGGCGAAAAGCGAGTATCAAAAATCGCTAAAGGATTTCACCAATGCGGCAAGGCTGAACCCGAAGCTCGCGCCCGCCTACAACGGTATGGGCTACGCCTACCGCAAGACGGGCGACTACGCAAAGGCGCTGGAGATGTACGACCAGGCCATTGAGCTCGCCAAGCCGCAAATCTTTCCGGAAGCGATCGAGTATCGCGCGGAAGCATATCTCGCGCTGAATCGTGTCGATGATGCGCGGCAGGCGTATCTCGATCTGTTTGGCGCCGACCGCAAGCAAGCTGACGTTCTGATGGCGGCGATGAAGAGCTGGGTCACGGCGCGACACACGGATCCCGCGGGCGTTTCGGCTGACGCGCTCGCAGCCTTCGAGAAGTGGATCGGCGAACGCGACGGCATCGCCAAGCAAACCAGCCTCATGGGGCTCAGCAGCGGTTATCATGGATGGTGAGTTGAATCACTAATCACTAATCACTGATCCTGAATCGCTCATCGTCGAATCCCCAATCCGCGAATCGAGAGGCGCGAGTCGCGAGCCGCGAGGAGCGGGCCGCGAACAACGAATGAACGCGCGACTTTTCGTAGCCGTCCTGCTACTCGGTGCTCTGCCGGGCGATGTGCGAAGCGAGCGGACGGCTCCGGTCGAGCTCTATACGTGGCACCTCCCTCGCGGCGTGCCGCGTCCGAAAGTTCCAGCCGACAATCCGATGTCCGAGGCGAAGGTTCGCCTCGGGCGTCGGCTGTTCTACGACACGCGACTGTCCGGCAACGGCACGTTTGCGTGCGCGTCGTGCCATCAGCAGAAGCGGGCATTTACCGACGGCCTGGCGCACGCGCTCGGGTCGACTGGGCAACAGCACCCGCGAAGTGCGATGTCGCTGGCCAACGTGGCGTTCAACGCGTCCTACGGATGGGCCGACGCTCGAACGCGGACGCTCGAAGCGCAGATGGCCGTGCCAATGTTCAACGAGCATCCGATTGAGATGGGGATGAAGGGGCACGAGGCGGCGATTGTCGGGAGGATTGCCGCCGATCCGGCCGACGCGGCAATGGTCCGCGAGGCGTTTCCGGGCCAGCCGATCACCCTCGATACGATCGTCAAGGCGATTGCTTCCTTCGAGCGGACGATCGTCTCCGCGAACTCACCGCTTGATCGATATCTGTATCGAGACGATCGCACCGCACTCTCCGCGCAGGCGCAGCGCGGAATGACATTGTTCTTTTCAGAACGGCTCGCGTGCGCGCACTGCCATACGGGGTTCAACCTGTCGGGTCCGAGCGTGCAGGAAGGCGGCGCGGATGTCGCACCGGCGTTCCACAACACCGGTCTCTACGACATCGATGGACGAGGGTCGTATCCGGCCGCCGATCGCGGTCTGCTCGATTCGACCCGGGTGCGAGCCGACATGGGCCGCTTCCGGGCCCCCACGCTTCGGAACATCGCCGTGACCGCGCCCTACATGCACGACGGCAGCATCGCAACGCTCGACGAAGTCGTCGGCCATTACGCCTCGGGCGGGCTCAACAGTCCATTCAAGAGCCCGCGATTGAAGGGGTTTCCAATCTCGAAGGCGGAAACCGAGGATGTGGTGGCGTTCCTGAATAGTTTGACCGATGAGGAGTTCCTTTCCAGGGCGGAATTGGGGAAACCGGACAGGTAAGGGCTGTCAGTTACGAGTTGCCAGTTTCCAGTTCCCAGTCTCCGGTTTCAGCCCGAGAGCAGTCTCGAACTGGTAACTGGCAACTGGTAACTGGAAACTGGAGCTATTTCCGCGCGTCAGTGATCGGAGTCACCGTCACTTTCCGGTACCACACCTTTTCGTGATCGCCCTGTAGCATGATCGGGCCCGGTTCGCTCTCATTGGCATCGAGTGCGCCGCCTGTGATCGCTTCGAGCGTCACGTTGTCCTGAACCTTCGTGCCGTTGAGCAGTACGGTAACTTTGTTGCCGACCACCGTCGCTTCCATCGACTGCCACTCGCCCGCCGGTTTGCTCGCGTTGGATGTCGGCGTGTGCCAGCCGTACACCGACATGTGGCCGCGCTCGAACGGCTTGTCGCCGTAGTCGTCGAGCACCTGCAGCTCATAGCGCCCGCGGAGATAAATCCCGCTGTTCGCCTTGGTCATGCCACCGCGCGCATTGGGATGCGGCGGGTCGAGTTTGTACTCCGCCTGAATCTTGAAGTCCTGGAACTTTTGCTTTGACACGAGGTTGTTCGAACCCGGCGGGTCGTTGGTCATCGCGCCATCTTCGATCGTCCATTTCATCGGACGATCCTTGTTCTGAATATCCCACGCATCCATCGTCTTGCCATCGAACAATGCGACCGGTGTCCCGAACTTGTGCGGTGCGTTCGCGTCGTAGTGGTCCCACTTCGGCGGGCGTGCGCCAGCCAGTTGCACCGTGCGATCGCCAAGCTTGACGCTGCCCGTCAGCTTGTTGCCTTGAGCGTGAAGACGGTATTCGGGCCCTGGTCCGCGCTGTCCTCCGTCCGGCTGGAAGACCAAGTCGCCGTTCTCCACCTTGATCACCGGAACCTCCAGCGGGTGACCGCCGCGGTTGAGGAACATGCCCGACAGCTTGCCGCCATCCTGCTTCACCTCGAGCCAGTACACGTAGTTCGAGTTTTCACCCGTGCCCTGGATATTCCATCGTCCCAGATACGGGTTCTGCTGCGCGATCGCCGTCGCGACCGCAAGCCCCAGGGCGAGAGCGCCAATCACGAAGTGACGTTTGGTCATATCCGAGTCCTCTTGTCAGTTTCCAGTTTCCAGTTGGCAGTTTCCAGGGTCCATTTCTAACTGGGAACTGGGAACTGGTAACTTCGAACGCAGAACACTATTACGTTCCATAGCGTCAGTTCAAGAGATGGTACAATTTGGCCCCCATGCTGCTTTCTGAGCTCGCCCGGATCCTGTACGTCGCGTTCGCCGTGCCCGCCGCATGAATAACGACGGCATGCGCGCGGCGCGAACGTTCCTCGCGTCCTTCCTGGTTCTGTTCCTCGAGATTGCGCTGATTCGCTGGATGCCGGCCTACATCCGGCTGCTGTCGTATTTCTCGAATTTCATTCTCCTCGCCAGCTTTCTCGGCATTGGCCTCGGCTGCCTGCTGGCTCCGGTGCGCGCGCGTCTGTTCAGCTGGTTCCCGCTGGTGCAGGCCATCGTCATTGGCGCCGTGTACTACTTCAGGCTCGAGGTCGCGGTCCCAACATCCGGCAGCATCTATTTTTCAAGTGGAACCGCGGCCAAGGTCGTGGTCGTGGAGAGCACGATGCTGCTGCCGCTGCTCTTCGTTGTGGTGGCAGCGCTGTTCACGACGCTTGCCCAGCGGATGGGACGGGAGATGGCGCTTCTCCCGCCGCTGCGTGCGTACACGATCAATCTTGCCGGCAGCCTTGCCGGGGTGATCGTGCTCGGGTTGGTGTCGTGGCTCGAGCTGCCTCCGACGATGTGGTTCGGGATTGGGTTCGCGGCGGCGGTGCCGCTGCTGCTCTCGAGCGAGGTTCCAGCCGACCGGCCAGCGGTCACGCGGCCTGCATATGCACTTCCGGTTGTCGTGGCGAATTGCGCGTTGCTCGTCGGGTCGCTCGTACTCGTCCACGTGATGGCGCGCGGTGCGATCTGGTCGCCGTACTACAAGATCACGGTCAGCAAGCAAGGACCGGACACCGTCGTGGAAGTGAACAACATCTTTCACCAGTCCATGGCGCCGGTCGAGGAGAAGGAATATTTCTACCAGTGGCCGTACAGCGCGTTCGGCGACACGTTTGACGACGTCCTGATTCTCGGGGCGGGGTCGGGCACCGACGTCGCGGCGGCACTTCGTCACGGCGTTCACCACGTCGATGCGGTCGAAATCGATCCGGCGATCATCCGACTTGGCCGCGAGCATCATCCTGACAAACCGTACTCGGATCCGCGCGTCACGGTCATCAACGACGACGCGCGTCATTACCTGGCGACGACGCAACAGAAGTACGACCTCGTGGTGTTCGCGCTGATCGATTCGTTGACGATGCAGTCGAGCTTTTCGGGGGTGCGGCTCGAGAGCTACATGTTCACCGAGGAATCGTTCAAGGCAGTGCGGGACCGCCTGAAGCCGGACGGCGTCCTCGTCGTCTACAACTATTTCCGCGAGCGCTGGCTCGTCGATCGTCTCGCGAACACTGCCGCCGTCGCGTTTGGCGCCGAGCCGCGTGTGCACGTACACGAAGCCCGCGCGTTTCTTGGCGTGTTGATGGCCGGGCCCCGGCTGGCGCAACTGACAGCCCCGCCTCAGATCCCGGACACGGTCACCGCCTTCAACCAGTCGCACGCTCCCAGCCCGGCGCGCATCCACGAGCGCGATCCGTCGGTTGAGCCTGCGACCGACGACTGGCCGTTTCTCTACCTCCAGAACCGCCACATCCCGCAGCACTACATCGTGGCGCTCGGCGTTGTCCTGATTGTCTCGGTGGTGTCGGTCTTTCTCACGCTTGGCGTGACAGGAGCCACGTCCGCTGGCGGCCAACGCTGGCCGTGGCAGTTCTTCCTGCTCGGCGCCGGCTTCATGTTGCTGGAGACGAAGTCAATCATCCAGTTTGCGTTGCTCTGGGGCTCGACGTGGGTGGTCGCCTCGCTGGCGATTGCGTCGGTCCTGACGATGGCGCTCGTCGCAAACTTCATCGTCGCGCGGAGGACGATTGCGCGGCCGTGGCTGGTGGCCGGCGTCCTGGTCGCGCTGCTCGCGCTCAATTACTTGATTCCGATCGGACGCATCGCGTTCGACAGCCGCGTCGCCGAGTCGTTCTTCTACGCCGCGCTGGTCTTCAGCCCGATCCTCTGCGCCGGCTTGCTGTTTGGATCGGCGATCGCGAAATCGACGGCGCTCACGCGCGACTACGGCACCAACCTGCTCGGGGCCATGGTCGGCGGAGTCGGGGAATATCTATCCCTTGCTACGGGCTTCCGGGCTCTCCTCGTCGTTATCGCGCTGTGCTATATCGGGGCGGTTGCGACCAGGAAAGCTGACTAAAGCTTCCGCTGGGTTCTACTAGGTTCCACCGGGTTCAACCGGGTTCGTTCGGGTCTGACGAAGTTCGTTCGTTTCGGCGAACCTCGCGGAATCCTGTGGAACCTAGTGGAACCTAATGGGAAGTGACGGGAACGCCGACCCGCGTCTGTGTCTTGTCGGGCGGATGGAACAGCAGCGCCAGCGCAACCGCTGCCGCAATAGCTGAAATCAACGGCACCAGGAATAGGCCGCGGAAATCCACGATCCCACCCCGGTTGAACGTCTCGCTGATCAGTACCGGGCCCAGCGTGTTCGCGACGAGCGGTCCGAAGCCAAGGATCTGCAGGTTGAAGAGTCCCTGCGCGCTGGCGCGAGCGTCCTTCGGGAAGAACTCATCGACGAAGATGTAGACGGTCGCGAAGAAGAACGCATAGGCGATCCCGTGCAGGATGTTCACGGCGACCACGAGCGCGGGGTACTGCGGCAGGAACGCGAACACCGCGAAGCGGGCCGCGTGGCCCATGATCCCGACAATCATCGTCGTCCGCCAGCCCATACGTTTCAGCGCTGCGCCCAGAACGAGCATCGTGAGGATCTCGGCGATTTGGCCGATGCTCATGACCGGCATGATCCAGTTGCCCGGAATGCCGACGCCACCACCGGCGACGTCCGTCCCGAGGAAGCGACCCGTCCAGTTGAAGAAGAGGTTGTGGACCGTCGCGTCCACGAAAGTGACGATCCAGAGAATCAGAATGAACGGCGTTCGCAGCAGGCGGACGGCTTCCAGCCACGCGAAACGGTTCGCACCGCTCTCGACCGGCTTCGGCGGGGTGTGGGGGAGCGCGAGGCTGAACGCGGCCAGCACCAGCGACGCGATGCCGGCAACGATGAACGTCCATGTCGTGCCTTGCTCGAGTGCCGAGCCCGTCAGTCCCGAGGCCAGTACCGTGCCGAGCCAGTTGACGAAGCCCGACGGCGCCGAGGCGTTCACTTTGGCCCAGTCAACCAGAATGAACGTGAACGGCCATGCCGCGAGGATCCAGCCGATCGTGCCGCCCATGCGGACGATGCCGAATTCCTTCTGTGGATCTTTCATGTGCGCGAACGCGATCGAATTGGTGATCGAAATCGTCGGCACGTAGAGCAGGCAGTGGACCAGCATCGCCAGGAAGAACGGCCAGAACGATCGCGTGTAGGCGAGATACCACATCGACACGCCGCCAATCAGGTGGCTGACGGCGAGGAACTTCTCGGCGGCGAAATTGCGATCGGCGAACTGGTTGCTGAAGAACATGCCGACGATTGCCGCGATGGGGAAGGCATTCAGGATCCAGCTTTGCTCCGCCGCGCTGAAGCCGAGGCTGGGGAGATACCCGAAGATCAATGGGAACCAGGCGCCCCAGATGAAAAACTCGAGCACCATCATCAGGATCAACTTGAAGCGAATGGCTTTGTTCATAGATGTGCGATTGATTCCGGAATGATGGTGCGATGCCGGCAAAAGAGAATCGGGCTGACGCGACGGGTAGCGCGCCAGCCCGAATCGTGAGTGCTTACGTCAGCTTGAACCCCTCACGGTAATTGCGCGTCAGGAACTCGTTGGCGTCGACGGTCTTGTTGTTCGCCGTCTTCACCATGTTGGTCACGCGCATCTTCTCGGCATCGTAGTAGATCTTGCCGCCGGCGCGGAGCGACACGACGCCGAGCAGCATCACCTCGTTGAGCCGCGCGGCATACGAGAACGGGCTCGAGATCTCCGCCTTGCCCCTGATCGTCTCGACCCAGTTCATCTCGTGCTCTTCATATGGGATTCGCGGCAGCTTCTGCTTCGGCGCGCCGTAGGACTCGTGCAGCGACTTCGGCAGCAGGCGTGGATTGAGACCGTACGTGTCCTGCAGCATCTTGCCCTTGGTGCCGATGTAGAGGACACCGCCTTCGCCGTTCAGCCGCTCGTCGCCGATCTCCTCCGGCTTGGGCGGATTGAACCCACCGTCGTACCACGTCAACTTGACAGCCGGCATGCTCCCCCGCGCGGCGAACTCGTAATACGTCGTCGTGGCTGCCGGGTAGGTTGCGCCGTTGAATGGCGTCGAGATGGTTTCGATCGCCGTTGGCATGCCGAGGTTCAGGTTCCAGAACGGGTGATCGATGAGGTGGGCACCCATGTCGCCGAGCGCGCCCTGACCCCAGTCGACCCAGCCGCGCCAGTTGAACGGATGATAAATCGGGTGATAGTCGATCTTCGGCGCCACGCCGAGGAACAGATCCCATTCGAGCCCCGGAGGAACCGGATAGTCGCCCGCCATCGCCGCTGCCAGGCGCGCCTCGACGCCAGGTCCATTCCAGCGGACTGGCCGACTCGGATCCGCTGCCGGCATCGGCGCGGGCCGCGGGATGCCCTGCGGCCAATACCCCAGCGGCCGATTCGTCCAGACATGCACTTCGCGGATCTCCCCGATGGCGCCCGCGGCGATGTACTCGTGGCCGGTTCGGGCGCCGTCGGTCGAGTGCCCCTGGTTGCCCATCTGGGTGACGATCTTCGGATTCGCCTTCGCCTTGTCGGTCAGCATGCGGCACTCGCGTACCGACCAGCACAGCGGCTTCTGCACGTAGACGTGCTTGCCGACGTCCATCGCGGCAAGCGCAATGGTCGCGTGCATGTGGTCTGGCGTAGCGACCACGATGCCGTCGATATCCTTCTGCTTGTCGAGCATCTCGCGGTAATCCTTGTACCGCTTGAGCTTTGGTAGCTGCTCGTCAAGGAATCTCTTGAGGTTTGCGGTCGAGTCCTGCGCCGGGCGCTTGGTGTTGGCTTCCGCCTGCGCCTTTGACGGCGTCCGGCGGTTCTGCTGTCCGGCATTCGAGTTGGCGGGCGGATTCTGGAGCCGCTCCAGATCCGTCTGATACTGCTTGAATCGGCTCTCGGCGTAGCCCCAATCCACGTCGCATGCCGCGACGATGTTCTGGCTCATGAGATTGCGGGTATTGGAGCCGCCCATGCCGCCGATGCCGACGGTGGCGATATTGACCGTGTCGCTGGGTGCCTGGAATCCTTTGCCGAGCACGTGGCGCGGCACAATCGTCAGACCGGCCCCGGTCGCGGCGACGGTGGTGACGAACTTCCGTCGCGTGATGCCGTCTTTCATGATTTTCCCCTTTCGAACACTATATAGCGAAGGCACATTCGCACGTTGGCCACGCTGCGGTCAAGTAGCGCCTGCGGCCCGGTTTATTCATGCGCTGTCGATCAGGGATCGTCGTGCTGGGACTTGCGTTGGGTGTAACGGCGGCCCCTGTCGCCAGGCCGGATCAGCCCAGCCTGAAGACCGTGCTCGGCCGAGCGGCGGCATATTCTGCCGATTATCACCAGCGCTTTAAGGTCCTTGTGGCCGAGGAGCGCTACCTTCAGCGAGTCGGACCCGAACGCACGCCGGCCGATCCGCCCAGGAACGGCCTCGATCGGGAACGAACGCTGAAATCGGACTACATCCTCGTCCCGGACTTTGCCGGAGCGAACACGTGGGTGGGTGTCCGGGAAGTTCTCGAAATTGACGGCGAACCGGTAACCACCGATCGGACCCAGGTGCGCGAGCTGCTGGAAGACACGTCGCGGCCGCTCGCGTCCAGGCTCCGCGCGCTCTCAGACCAGCAGGCCCGATACAACATCGGCGATCTATATCGCACGATCAACGTACCGACGCTGCCCCTCGTGTTCCTGCTGCCCGACCGTCAGCCGCGATTCCGCTTCAAGCACACCGGCGAGACGACGTTTCGAGACACGGCGGTCTGGATTGTGTCGTACGAAGAAAAGGATCGGCCAACCATCATCCAGACGCCGGAGGGAGGCGACGTCACGTCCAGCGGCAGTTTCTGGATCGATCCCGTCACCGGGGCGGTTCTTCGAACCGAGCTTCGCGCCGGCCAGACTCCGGGACGCCCTTTTCACTCCCTCATTCTCGTTGGATACTCCTACAACTCCCGTTTCGAGATGCTCCTGCCCGACGACATGAACGAGCTCTATCTCACCGGGCGCTCGCGAATCGAAGCGCACGCGACATATTCGAATTACCGAAGGTGGGAGGCGGAGGCGCGGATAAAGTGAAAAGTTAAGAGTGAAAAGTGAAAAGTGAAGAGTAACTATGATCGACAGGTCTAGCCGCTTCGCCGGCCTCGCACACGATATCCGCTACGCCGCACGGCTGCTTTTACGCCAACCGCGATTCACGCTTCTCGCCGCGGCAACGATGGCGCTGGGAATTGGAGCGACGACGACGCTCTTCAGCATCACGTATGGCGTGCTGATGAAGCCCCTGCCGTGGCCCGCCGGCGACCGCATCGTCGTGCTGAAAGAAACGCGCGGAGGGAATCCGCCGCGGTTTGGGGCGTTCACCAATACCGCATACGTCGCGTGGCGGGATCACGCGTCCACCATCGAGGGCCTTGCGGCATGGTCGCAGGCGACGGTGACGATGACGGGCGTCGGTGATCCCGACCGAATCCGGATCACGGCCGCATCCGCCGCCCTGTTTCGGATGTTGGGCGTGCGTCCGCTCGCGGGGTCGTTGTTCGAAGACAAAGACGAAGTTGACCGGCCATCGGTCGTCCTCCTGTCCGAGAGCTTGTGGCGTCAGCGTTTTGGATCCGATCCTGGGGCGATTGGACAAGTCATCCGCCTCGATGGTGAATCACACACGATTCTCGGCGTGATCGCCGACGAGCTCGCGTTTCCCGATCGACGAACGCGCGCGTGGGTGCCCTATCGGGTGCATCCCGTCGCTGGTAACTACCTCTCGCTCTTCAATGCCGTAGCAACCCTGCGGCTGGGCGTCACCGCGGAACAGGCCGCGGCCGAGGGCACGTCACGAGGCGCCTTCGTCGCGGACACCGGGATGACGACCGCTGCGATCTTCGGCGGCAACGGTCCGGTCGGGATTTCGGCGACGCCGCTGAAAGCGGCGATCACGTCCGAGGTCCGACAGCCGCTCACCGTGCTATTTGCCGCCGTCGTCCTGTTGCTGGTGACGGCGACCGCAAATGTCGCCGGCCTCCATTTCGCACGAGCCACGGCGCGCCGCCGTGAGATGGCGATTCGTGCCGCGCTCGGTGCCGGTGCAGCGCGTGTTGTTCGTCAGCTTCTCGCGGAGAGCCTGCTGCTGGGCATCGCCGGCGGCGCTGCGGGCTTGCTTCTGGCGTGGTTTATCCATCGGCTTGTGCCGGTGTTGCTTCCATCGGACTTTCCACGTATCGCCGACGTCACCGTGAATGCGGCGGTGGTGACCTTCGCGGTGTTCCTGTCGGTTGCGGCGGGCGCCATCTTCGGTGTGCTGCCCGCGCTGCAGATTCGGCGGCTGAATCTGGTGACGCCGCTCGGCGAGGACGGCACGGCACCAGTCGGAGTCGGCAGGACGACGCGCGCTGGGCGGATGCGGACGGCCATCATGGTGGGGCAGATGGCGATTGCGTGTGTGCTCCTCGTCGGTGCATCGCTTCTCGGCCGCAGCTTCTTCTCGCTGCTCAACGCCGATCGCGGCTACAACCCGTCCGGACTGCTGACCGCACGCGTTTCGCTGCCGTCATCGATGTATTCGACCGGGTTCCGCTACGCGATCGTTCGCAGCATCCTGGATCGGCTTGCCACCTTGACCAATTCGACGAGCGTCGGTTTCACCTCGGAGCTGCCGGTGACGGCGGGGGGCTCGACCAGCGCCTTTACGCTGCGAGGGGCTGATGGGGTGGTGACCGCGCAAGCGTCGCCGCGCCTCGTCAGCCCGGGCGCGTTTGCCGCGCTGGGTATGCGGCTGCTCGAGGGGCGCGACTTCAGCCATCAAGACGACGAAACAGCCCCGCCTGTCGCGATCGTCAACCGCGTATTTGCGCGACGATATCTGGGCAATGCCGCGATCGGTGCGCGGCTGCCGATGGGCGTCGGCTATCAGGACCCAACCAAGGAGGCGACCGTCATCGGTGTCGTGGATGATGTGCGGTATTTCACGACGACGGTTTCGTCTCTGCCCGAGCTGTACTATTCGTTCCGCCAGTTCAACCGGCAGCTGCCGGTGCCGGTGGTGACGTTCCTGGTTCGGACCCAGGCCGATCCACGCTCGCTTGCCATCGATCTTCGTACGGCGATCCGCGAGGGAGACGAGCGGCTCGTGCCCGAAGCGATCGCCACCATGGAGGATCGAGTGTTGACCGGGCTTGCTCGTCCGCGTCTCTACATGATCCTGCTTGGCGGATTTGCGAGTTTTGCTTTGATTGTGGCCGCGGTGGGACTCTTTGCGGTCCTGTCGCAGACGGTCACCCAGCGAGCGCGAGAACTCGCCGTCCGAACGGCACTCGGCGCACGGCCATCCGACATCGTGAAACTGGTACTGGGTCAGGGGCTCACGGTGGCGGCGTTGGGTGTGGTCGTCGGCATTTCGGCCGCCGCCGTTCTCGTCGGCTCGATGTCGTCGTTTCTCTTCGGCGTCACCCCGCACGACGGACTGACCTACGTGTGCGTGCCGTTGTTTCTGCTCGCTGTCGCGGCAGTTTCCTGTCTCGCGCCCGCGCTCCGGGCGATGCGGATCGATCCGGCGAAGCTGTTGCGTTCAAACTGAATCGCAATTCGCAATTCGTCGTTCGCAATTCGCGGTTCGCAATTCGGAATTCGCCGTTCGCAATTCGCGGTTCGCGGTTCGCAATTCGCGCTTGGGCGGGACAGGTAACGGCTCCGTGACCTTCGACTACAGCATTCTGAACGTCACCGACCATCGTCCGTGGCCGTTCCCCTCGTCACCATGGGTGATGACGCAGACGTGGCACGACCTGTTGTTCGCGCATTGGCCCCTGGACCGGTCAGTGTTGCTCGCGAAAATTCCGAGAGGACTTGAACTCGACGAGTTCAACGGGCAGGCGTGGATCGGTGTCGTGCCCTTTCACATGAGCAACGTCTCGCCGCGCGGCGTCCCTTCCCTGCCGTGGATCTCGGCATTTCCGGAATTGAACGTTCGCACGTACGTGCGTGTGAACGGGGTGCCGGGCGTATTTTTCTTCAGCCTCGAGGCCGCGAATCCAGTCGCGGTACGAGTGGCGCGAACGATGTTTCACCTGCCGTATTTCCTGGCTGACATGACGGTCACCGAGCGCGGCGGATGCATTGAGTACGAAAGCCGACGGACCTCCTCGTTCGGGCCACCGGCACAGTTCGTCAGCCGCTACCGTCCCATCAGCGAGCCGCACGAACCCGTTGCCGGGAGCCTGGAGTATTTTCTGACCGAGCGCTATTGCCTCTTCACCGTCGACTCCTCGCTCCGTACGTGCCGTCTCGACATCCATCACCGCCCGTGGCCGCTTCAGACCGCCGAGGCAAACATTTCCATCAACACGATGGTGGACGCAGCGGGGATCCGCCTGCCCGCTGTGGCCCCGTTGCTTCATTACTCGAAACGCCAGGACATGGTGGGCTGGATGTTGCGCAGAGTGTGACGCGAACCAACCTTCGCTCACGTTCGCCAACGCGGGTGAGCTCCGGTTGGCAAGCCGCGCGAAGGTTGTCCTCCGTCGCTGAAAAAGCAGCGGGGGAGGCCGGACCACGGACCCGCGGCCAGGAGCCAGCAGCCGAAAGCCTGCGGCCGGTCAGCGCACGGCGAACAAGATCCGCGGGAATTCGAACTTGCCGGAAACGGTGTCGATGATGTTGATTTGGCAGGTATAGAGGCCCGGCGTGAAGGACGATGCCGGCACTTCGAACTGAAACAGTGCGGCGTGGCGATCCGGGGCGTCGACGGCAGTCCGTTCGACGACCGGCGTCTCGAACACCTTGACCTTGCCGCGATAGAACGCAAGGCTGGTGCGAAGTTGCGGGCCAGAGCCGTTGGCTTGTCCCGGATCGTAGACCTCGTAATAGAAGAACAACTTCTGATCTTTGCCGACCACGTGCGTGAGGTTTGGCAGGAGCTGCACGCCGTCGCGCACGAGTGGATTGTCGGTTTTGCCCTTGGTGGCCACGGTCTGCAGCTGCGTGCTCAGCACGACGGAGCTGACCTTCATCGACGCCTGCTTCAGCTCGGGCACGACGATGGCCGCTTCGAACGTGCCCATCTGTCCGGTCGTGTTTTCGCGAACCACGACCTTCACCGAGAAGCGTCCCGGCGGCAGCGTCACGCCTGACTGATACAGCACTTGTTTGCCGGCGAGGGTCTTCTCGGTGCCGGGCGGCAGCTTCAGCGTCTCGCGGAATCGTCCGACCGGGAAACTGCGTTCGTCGCGCACCAGGCCGAGCACATCGAGCGTCACGAGATCTTTGTCGTTCGCGACCGGCACGGCCGATCCCGGCACGGTGACCGCGACCGGCACGTAGTACTTGTCGGGCGCGAGCCGGAACCAGCCACCGGTCACGAGGACCGGCAGATCGGTTGCTGACACTGCCGCAAACATCTGCTCGTCGAGTTGCGCCTCACGGTCGTTCCGCGCCGTGTGGGTGAAATCGCGATCGGCGTAGTAGCCCGCACGCGCTTCGACGCGCAAGCCGTCACGCTTGACCCGGACCTGGATGCGCCGGAAGCGCCCGTCCTTGACCGCGTTGGTGCTGCTGTACCCGAGCAGGTAGTACGCGGACATGTCGCGCTGGACGCGGGCGAACGCCTCGCCGAAATCGTTGCTGTCGGTAAACGCGCGGCCGCCCGTGTCGGCCGCGAGCGACGTCAACGTATCCTGCGACGAAGCGAGCTGCGAGTACTGCTGCTGGACACCGCGCCCGGAGAACAGCGCCTGGCCGCGTCCGCTGGCTTGACGCGCATCGCCCCCGGGCACGACCGCCTGCAGGCCGCGCGTGTCTACGGCATAGATCGCAACGTTGGCCCTGACCGCGGCGTTGATTGCCGATCGCAGTTCGACCTGGTTGTCCTGGCCGCTGCGCTGCATGCCGGCGCTGAAGTAAAGGATCGATTTTTTCTGTTCGATCGAAGCCAAAGACTCGGCGATCGTTTTCAGCGCGCGAAGACGCACGTCGTTGTTGAACAGGTCGAGCTCGGCGGTGTCCGGCGTGGCGTCGTCGGTCGCCGCGGCCGCGGCTTCGTCGGTCGCGGCGGTGCTTGCCGCCGGGGCCTCGGTTGCGGTTCCGTCGGTAAAGGCGAGCGTCGCGAGCGCACTCGACACTTTCTCGCGATCGGCGGTGAAATCGGTCAGCACGCTGAGCGTCGATCCCACGGTCGCGATGGCAACCATGTCGGCCGGGCTCATTTGCGTGTCGACGTATTTCTTTGCCGAGTCGACCGCGCGTTGGACGTCCTCTGGCTGCATCGAGCTGACGTCGAAGACGAGCGTGATGAGCCTGCGTCCGGCCAGCATGTCGGACGTCATCGGTGTCGGTGCGTCCGGAGTCTTCGCGCCCGCCGCGGCTGCTGCGGCGGTTGTGCTGCCACGCCTGGACTCGTCGGCCAGCTTCGCCTCGGCGCCCGCCAGCAAATCGGCCGATTGCAGCGCCGGCTTCGCCTTGTCGTTGACCTCTTCGAAGCTGAAGTTCGAGATGTCCTGCGGCTTTCCGTCCTCGCGCACTTCGAAGTCCGCCGCCGTCAGCCCACGCACGACCGCCCCCGATTTGTCGCGCACGATCACGTCCACCGAGACGACGTTCAGGTGGGACTTGAAGACCGATCGCGGCTGCGGCGCCGGTTGCTGCGGCGATTGCGTCGTGGTCCTCGCGGTGAAGGCAACGAAGACGGTGCTTAGCACGACGGCGTAGCGGGCCAAGGAGAAAGGCATGGGTCGTTTCGTGTTCCTGTCTCTGAGAGAACGAAGAAATTCACAACGGAGGAACGAAGAAAACGGAGACGAACGAAGAAGACAACACAGAATTCAGGTTCACAGTCATCGGGGTGACACTGTGCTGTGCGTGTTGGCATGACAACCAAAAGACCAAAAATCCGTCGTTCGTCTTCGTTGCCGTCGTTCCTTCGTTGTGAACTCCGTGCCCTTCGTCATCTCGATTTCTCAGAACCTAAATCGCAAATTCACCTGCGTCGACCGCATTCCCCGCACCGACAGCACCTGGCCGAACGTCGGCGAGTTGACCACGGTGTCGATGGCGCCGTAGTTCACCATGTTCAGCAGGTTGTTGGTATTCACCTGGATCGTCAGCGCGCGATTGCCGCCCATGCGCACGTCGCGCGCGAATTGCGCGTTCAGCAGCCGGCTTCCGGGACCGACGATCATGTTGCGCGACGCGTCGCCGAACGTGCCGGTCAGCGGGATGGTGAACGCTGACGTGTTGAAGAATCGATCGATCGTTGGGTCGGCGACCGAAATCGGCACCCCCTGAATGTAGTTGGCGCGGAGCGTCCCGTTGGTGCCGCGCGCGACATCGCTGACTGCCGCCGTCACGCGGGGTGTATACGGCGTCCCCGACTGCCATGTGAACGTCGTCGCCACCCGCC
>JBKPNQ010000016.1:0-14494 GCA_046732715.1 Acidobacteriota bacterium
AGCGGCGGCAGCTCGATGAGATCGAGGATGTTGTCATCCGCGTAGCGGTCGTAGAAGACGCCGGCCCCGGCGCGGATCGAAGTCTTGCCATCTCCAGTCACATCCCACGCGAACCCGATTCGTGGCGCGATCTTGAACGGCGTGTTCTTCTGCGGCGTGTCGTTAGAGACGATCATGCCGTTATAGAAGTCACCCGAATTCGGGACCAGGCGGTTGAGGTACACAAGCGGATAGGTCTGGCCCGTGAGCGGGTCGACGGCGACCCGCGTGCCGTTGCTGATCGCCGGCTGATACAGTTGCGGCGCTGCACTCGCACTCCATTTATCCGATTCGACTTGGGCCACCTTGTCCCCGTCGCTCTGCGTTGGGGTAATCACGTAGAAGCGGACGCCGGCGTCAACCGTGAAGTTCCGCTTCACGCGCCAGTTGTCCTGCGCGTAGAACTCGGTGTTCATGAACAACCCGTGCGCCGACGGGTGTGCGTTCGACTCCTGATACTGGGTGACCGCGCCGAGCAACGCATTGGCGTAGCCAACATTCGTGTTCAGCGGATTTGAGCCGTCGGTGTTGAAGCTCAAACTGCCATTGAAGGAGGACGACCTCTGGGCGGGCCGCGTCGTGCGCTCAATGAACAGGCCGGTCTTCAGGTTGTGCGCACCCATCAGTTTCGTCAGATTGCCCGTGATCGTGAAGGGCGCGTTGAAGCCGAAGAAGCCGAAGCGCTGCTCGTATCCGAACGACGGGATGGTTCCCGGAGCGCCGCCGGTAAAAGTGGCCTGCGGCAGCAGGTTGAGCGGATTCGCGGCCGGGTAGAACTGCTTGAATCCCGGAAGGGTTGCGCTCACCTGGTTGGAGGCCAGTGCCGCGTCATCGAACGGCGTCGTGTACTGGTGCGACCAGTTCACACCAATCGTGAACTCCGAGAACGTCGTGTTGTTGAACGTATGCAGCAGCGTGTTGACGTAGCTGACCGTGTCGATTTCGTACTTGGTAGCCATTTGTGGCCAACCACCGCTCGATCCAAGCAACGAGACGCCGCCCGCGCGCTTCTCATATCCCCACTGCAGCCGGCCATACGCCGTGGTCTTCGGCGCGACGTTCCAGTCGACGCGTAGCACTTGGTCATTGCGGGGCCAGTCCTGGACCGTCTGGAACGTGTAATTGTTGCCGTTGGCGTTCTGCGGGATTGTGGGGAGCGGCATCAGGTTGAGCAGCGCCAGTGCGGTCGAATTGATCCGGTTCGCCGGGATTATGTTGTTGGCAAAGCACGCCGGACCGCCGGTGGTGAGGCTGCAGGAGCCGGGCAGCTGCGGATCTCTTATGAACAGCAAGCGCCCCTGCACGTCGAACGACTGCGAGAAGTCTCCTTTGCGCTCGAGCGCGGTCGGCATCCGGCGTTCGTTCAGGCCGCCCGGATCCGTGCGCTGCAGGATGTCCTGCGAGAAGAAGAAGAACAGCTTGTTGCGGTTCTTGTTGAATTCCGATCCGGGAATCAACACGGGGCCGCCGAGCGTCCACGCCTCGTTGTCGAATGCATAGAGCGGCGGTTTACATTGGATTGTCTGGCCGGCGGCGCAGGCGACCTTTCGGTTGTACTCGTTCGCGTTTAGCGAGTCGTCGCGTTTGTAGTACGCGGCGCTGCCATGCCAGTCCTTCGTGCCACTGCGCGTGACGACGGTGATCGTTGCGCCGGAGCTGCGGCCGTACTCGGCCTGGAAGTTCGACGTCTGCACGCGGACCTCGCCGATGGAGTCCAGTGCCGGGGCCGCGTAGTTGCCGCTGTTCGACCCGGTGTCCTTGTTGGTGACGCCGTCGTACGAGAAGTTGAACGACGTACGGCCGTTAATCGACAAGCCGCCACCCATCGAGCCCCAGCCGGGCGCTTCGCGGTTGGCTGTATCGATGACACCCGGCAGCAGTTTCAGCATGCCGGCGACGTCGCGCCCTTTCAACGAAATATCATCGATGTTGTCGCGCGTGATCATCCCCGAGCGTGCCGCCGTCGTCGTCTGCACCGTGACGGCCTCGGCCTGCACGGTCACGGTTTCGGCGACGCCGCCAACCTCGAGCGCGATCGCGCGAAGACCGAGACGCTCGGTCGATGCGAGGGCGATGCCCTTCTGCTCGTAGGTCTTGAACCCGTTCATCGTCACGCTCATGTCGTACTTGCCGGCGAGCAAGTCGGGAAACTGGAACGTGCCATCCGCGCCGGTCACGGTTTCGCGCGAGGCATTCGTGCCCGCGTTCTTAAGCACGACGGTGGCGCCAGGAAGGACGCCGCCGCCGGAGTCGGTGATCGTGCCCGAAATCTGGGCCGTCAACCCTTGCGCCTGCACGGAACTCATCGTTCCGCCAACCGCGACGAGCAACGCGGACGCGAGAACGAACCTGCAAAGACGAGATATCACGTTGCACTCCTCCCGGCGCCGTCGACGAGCGCCGATTGCCATCCTCCTCGGAGATCCCACTCCGCCGGATGCCTCGTTCATGCCTGCGGATGCCCGGAAACCCGGGCGGCGCGAACTTACGCCCCTGTCACACATCTGTCAAACGAACACCTGAAAAATCTGCGTTTTTCGGGCTGACAAACAGAGAAAGGACTGCAACGTCGAGAGTTTTCAATGAGTTGCGCCAAGGACCCTGCTGGGACGGATCGTCTCTCGGGAGGAAGTCGTTTCGCGATGCGCAACGGATAGGACGGGCCGGCGCGTTGACCCAACCACGAAGCAATCTGGGTACGTCAAATTCATTGTTGTTTTACGGGCGTCCAGCTCAGCCCGGTCATGAAGCCGTGGTGAAGATTGATGACAGCGGCGTTGCGAATTGTCAAACAATCCGGGGACGCAAAACTTTTTCGCAGGTGACAAGGAACGGCGTATGCTGTCACGGCCGCGCGGCAGCCGCCGTGGCGACATGGGATCCCGCACCGTATGAGCGCTAATTTCCTGGCCATCGATCTTGGAGCCGAGAGCGGCCGCGTCATGCGCGGCCGGCTGTGTGCCGGCGTGCTCTCGCTCGACGAGTTGTGCCGGTTTCCCAACGGCCCGGTCCGCGACAATGGCTCGCTGCACTGGGATATCCGACGCCTGTGGAGCGAGATCCAGAAAGGCCTCGAACGGAGCGCCGATCGTCGGCCCGACAGTATCGGCGTGGACACGTGGGGCTGCGACTACGCGTTGCTCGATGCGCGCGGGAACCTGGTCGAGCAGCCGTACCACTACCGTGACGTGCGCACCGATGGCGTCATGGATGCGGTCTGGCAGCGCGTGTCACGCGAAGAGATCTATTCGATCACCGGGATTCAGTTTCTCGTCTTCAACACCCTGTATCAGCTCTACGCCGCGTGTCGGGCCACTCCATCCGTGATCGATTCGGCCGCCTCGTTCGGCACGATTCCCGATCTCCTGAACTTCTGGTTGACCGGTGAGCTCCGCGCCGAGTTCACCATGGCGACGACCACGCAGTTCGTTGATGCGACGACGCGCGACTGGGCGCGAGGGCTGCTCTCCGATCTCGAGATCCCCACGCGCCTCCTGCCGTCGATGATCGAGCCCGGGTCGATTCTCGGTGCTGTCACGTCAAAGGCGTGTCCCGCGTTGAGCGGAACGCCGGTGGTTACGCCGGCGTCGCACGACACCGGGTCGGCCGTCGCGTCGGTGTTCGGCGCGCCGAGCACGGCGTTCATCAGCTCGGGAACGTGGTCGCTGCTCGGTACGGAATTGCCGGCGCCGGTCATCACCCCGCGGGCTCGCGATTTGAATTTCACGAATGAGGGCGGCGTGTGTGGGACGACCAGGCTGCTGAAAAACATCGGCGGGCTGTGGCTGCTGCAGGCGTGTCGGCGATCGTGGGCCGCCGCGGGACAGGACTACGGGTACGATGGATTGCTGTCGGCGGCACGCGAGGTCGATCGTCCGTTCCAGTCGCTGTTCGATCCGGATCATCGAGGATTCTTCCAGCCGCCCGACATGGTATCGGCGATTTCCGACTACTGCCGGCAGACCGGCCAGCTCGTGCCCGAGTCGCCGGCCGCGTTCGCGCGCGGTATCCTCGAAAGCCTCGCCTTCAAGTATCGCGTCGTGATCGAAGCGCTGGAATCGCTGATCGGCAGCAAGATCGAGGAGATCCGGATCGTCGGCGGCGGCTCGCGCAACCATCTGCTCAATCAGTTCACCGCGGACGCGACCGGCTGCACCGTGGTGGCCGGCCCGGTGGAAGCGACGGCCCTTGGCAACATCGCCATGCAGATGCTGGCGACCGGCGCGGCGTCGTCCTTGGACGAGGCGCGCCACATCATTGAACGCTCGTTCCCGGTGGAGCGGTTTGAACCGCACGCCGCCGACAAATGGGACGCGCACTACGCACGATTTCAGGACTACGTGGAGATGACCTGTGTCTAATACGACGGTAACCGCTGATTCGTCCGCCGCGTCACTATCCGGCCGGGCGCCGCGGCTGCTTCAAAACCTCTGGAATGATTCGGAAGCAGGGAAGCTCGAAGCCAATCCCCTCGACCTGCTGCGCTATCGATCCAATCGACTCGGCGACGACCTGCGCATCACCAACTTTGGCGGCGGAAACACCAGCTCGAAGTTCGAGATGACCGATCCGCTGACTGGCCAGCCGCAGCGGGTGATGGCCGTCAAAGGGAGCGGTGGAGATCTCCGGTCGATCACGACCGCCGGCTTCGCCCTCCTCTACATGGACAAGCTGAACAGCTTGATCGCGCGCTACCGCGGCGAAGCGCACGAAGACGAGATGGTCGGCTTCTACCCGCTGTGCGCATTCGGCGAAAACCGTGTCGCCGCGTCGATCGATACGCCCCTGCACGCGTTTCTCCCCTTCGATCACGTCGATCACCTGCATCCCGACTGGGCGATTGCCCTCGCCGCGAGCGCGAATGGCGAGCGGAAGATGCAGGAGTTCAACCGCAAGTACGGCCGTCAGATCATCTGGGTTCCATGGCAGCGGCCCGGATTCGAGCTTGCGCTGATGCTGAAGCGCGCTGTCGAAGGCACGCCCGGCTGCGACGGGCTGATTCTCGGCGGCCATGGTCTCTTCACGTGGGGCAGCACCCAGAAGGCGTGCTATCTCAATAGCATTCGCACCATCGACGAAATGGGCGAATTCATCCAGGAGCATGCCGCTCGCAAAGGCGCGCCGCCTTTCGGGGGCCCGGCCGTTACCGCCGCGGTGCCCGATCGCGAGTCGGTCGTCGCGGAAATCCTGCCCTACTTGCGTGGCGTCGTCTCGTCGAACCGGCGGGTCATCGCACACGTGGATTATTCAGACGATGCGCTGACGTTTGCCAATTCGCGGTGGGCGGAAGATCTCTGCCGGATGGGCACGAGCTGCCCGGATCATTTCCTGCGGACCCGCATCTCGCCGATGTTCATCTCGTGGGATCCGGCGAAGGACGATGTTGCGCAGCTTGGGAAACGGATTGACGAGCGCGCGGGAACGTATCGGAAGGACTACGCGGAGTACTACAACCTTTGCGCCGACAAGAGCTCGCCGAAGCTGCGCGATTCGAACCCTTCGGTGGTCGTTGTCCCCGGCCTCGGGTTGTTTGGCTTCGGCAAAGACAAGCGCGAGGCGCGGATCACGTCGGAGTTCTTCGTCAATGCGATCCACGTGATGGCGGGCGCGAACGCGCTCGAGGATGACACCAAGATCGAGGATCAGCTGCCGCAGGTCCGGCGGCCGGAGCAGGCACGCGATTTCAAGTCGTTCCACAACTACGTGGCGCTTCCGCGTACCGAAGCGTTCCGCATCGAGTACTGGGCGCTGGAGGAAGCAAAGCTGCAGCGGATGCCTCCTGAGAAGGAGTTCAGCCGCAAGGTGGTCGTCGTGCTTGGCGCCGGCAGCGGCATCGGCCGCGAAGTCGCGCTCGAAATCGCCAAACGCGGCGGACACGTCGTCGTTGCCGACGCGAATGTCGCCGGAGCGGAGGAAGCGACAGCCGAAGCCGGGCGCCTGTCGTCGAACGAGATGGTGATGAGCACGCCGATGGACCTGACGTCGCGCGACACGATGGCGGCCGGTCTGCGAGCCGCGGTGCTTCAGTATGGTGGCGTCGATTGCGTCATCAACACGGCCGCGCTGTTCCCGACGCCGGATCCATCCGTGCCGGCCGAGACGGTGTGGGGCCGTACGCTTCAGATCAACCTGACGTCGAATTTCGTCCTCGCGCAGGAAGCGGGAAAGATTCTCAAGGCCCAGAATCTCCCGGCGTCGATTGTGCTCACGAGCTCGGCGAATGCCGTGGTGCCGAAGAGCGGAAGCGAGCCATACGACGTCAGCAAGAGCGCGATCAATCACCTGATTCGCGAGCTCGCCATCGGCCTGGGCCCTTTGGTACGGGTCAACGGCATCGCGCCCGCGACCGTCATCGCCGGCTCGTCGATGTTCCCGCGCGATCGCGTCATCGTCTCGCTGAAGAAGTACAGCATCGACTTTAGCGAGTCCGAGTCGACCGAGGATCTGCGGAACAAGCTGGCCGAGTTCTACGCACGACGCACGATCACGCGTCGGCCGATTCTGCCAATCGACAACGCGAACGCCATCTGTTGGCTCGCCGGCGATCAGAGCGCCAAGACGACCGGGCACGTGATTCCGGTCGATGGCGGGCTGCCCGAGGCGTTCCTCCGATAAAGATTTGTACGAAAAAGAGGACCAGGAAGACCCCTTGCGGGAACTCACACGCGTGATCCGGCGGCTGGCTGCTGCGGGATCGGGTCAGCCCGCTCTTTTTCCCGACGAAAACATCAGCGCGATTGAACTGGTGCGTGACTTCGACCAGCGCGCATCGGTCGTTCGTGAGGCGGGCGACGAACAGCTCTCACCATCGCAGATCGAACCGTTGACACTCCTCGAACAGAAGCTCTCGACCATGGCGCGCGACGGCGTCGAGTTTGACGCGGACATCTGGACCGACGATGCGGTGCGCACGAGCGAGCACTGGGTGGAAGTCCGGAGGCTTGCCGCCACCGCGCTCGACACCTTCAGCGACTAAGCCGGGCTCTGACCTCGGGGTCCATGGGGTCTGACCCCGGAGACATGGGGTCTGACCCAGGGCCGTTTCACAAAACAAAAAATCGCGAGTGTCCCTGTGAAGTCTTTGCCGCGGCAAAGCCACCAGATCCGGCCTTCCCTCGGTTTTGCGCCTTTTGCATCGCGAAACGACCTCGCACCGATTGAATTTCGGATCGACGTCTGCCGCCTTTTGATACAAAGCAGCCGACCAGGAGTGCACCCATGACCCGACGATTGCTCGCGGGGCTCGCGACGCTGGGCGCGGCATTGACGTGGATCATCACGCCGGCCGCTCAGACGCAGAAGAAGGCCGACTGGCTGACCGATGGTGGCGATCCGCAGCGGACCGCCTGGCAGCGCAACGAAACGATCTTGACCAAGACGAACGTCAAGGACATGAAGCTGCTGTGGAAGGTCAAGCTGGATAACCAGCCGCGGCAGATGCACTCGCTGTTTCCACCGCTCATCGCCGGCAACGTCACCACGGCGGACGGCTCAAAGGAGATTGCGATCGTAGCTGGCGTCTCCGACAACATCTTCGCGATCGACGTTGACAAGGGAACGATGCTCTGGCATCGGCACTTCGATAGCACGTTTCAGGAACAGACCGGCGGCCGCGGCGGCGGCACGCTGTGTCCCGGCGGGCTGACGGCGACGCCAGTGCTCGATCAGGTGTCGCCCGGCAAGTACGTCGCGTATGCCGTTTCATGGGACGGCCGTCTGCGCAAGCTCGATGTCGCGACCGGCGCGGACGTCGAGCCGGCGGCGTTGTTCGTCCCGCCGAACGGCAAGCCCTACGGCCTCAATCTGGTCAACGGTGTGATTTACACATCAACCGCGCAGGGCTGCGGCGGCAATCCGAACAATTTTTATTCGTACGATCTCGCGACGAAGAAGGTCGGCAACTGGGCGCCGGGCAGCGGCGGGCTCTGGCCGCGCACCGGTCCGTCGGTTGGCAAGGACGGAACCGTCTACGCCGGCAGCGGTGACGGTGACTATGTTCCCGCCCAGCAGATTTACGGTCAGGCGTTCATTGGAGTGAAACAGAACCCGCAGACCAAGGCGCTCGAGTTGAAGGATTGGTACGCGCCCGTCGACGCCTACTGGATGCGCAAGCGCGATCTCGACTTCAACACGTCGTCGCCGATGTTCGAATACAAAGGCAAGGAGTACATCGTGTCGGCGAGCAAAGAGTGCCGCATCTGGTTGATGGATACGTCAGCGCTGGGCGGCGAGGATCATCGGACGCCGGCGTATCGCTCGCCGCTCATCTGCAATGAAGAGGTGAACTTCACGATGGGGATCTGGGGTGCGATGGCGACGTGGCAGGACGCCAAGGGCACGCGCTGGGTGCTGACGCCGTTCTGGGGGCCGAAGCACACACGTTTCGAAGCGCCGATCGAACACGGTCAGGTTGTGTATGGCGCTGTGGCTGCGTTCAAGGTGGTCGATGACGCGAAGACTGGCAAGCCGACCCTCATCCCGGCGTGGGTTTCGCGCGACATGTACATGGCCGAGCCGCCGGTCATCGCGAATGGTGTCGTCTATGCCTACGGCAGCGGCGAGAGCACGACGCAGCGGTGGGCCGAGCCCGGACATGTTGGTGGAAGCGAGGGACGGATTCAGGAGTCCACGCATGCGGTGCTCTACGCCCTCGACGGCGAGACCGGTGAAGAGTTGTGGTCGAGCGGCGATCAGATCAAGTCGTGGAACCATTTCAGCGGTCTGTCGATCGCCAACGGCCGCGTCTACATCGGCACCTATGACGGGATGCTGTACTGCTTTGGCGCTGCGAGCCTGCCGGCCCGTGCCACGACTTCACAGGAGGCACGCAATTGAGGCCGCCACTTCGACGCGCATTTACCGTCGCCGCCAGCGCGGCGATTGCCTCGTCTTTTCTCCATGCGCAGGGACGTGGTGGCGCTGAGTGGACGACGACGGGATATGACGCGCAGCGGACCGCATCGATCAAGGCCGATCCGCGAATCTCGGTGCAGACGATGCAGAAGCCCGGCGAATTCGGCGCGTTCAAGTTCCTGTGGAAACTGAAGCTGGAATACGACCCGAAGGCGGCAACCGCGCTGACGCAACCAATCCTGCTCGATCGAATCATCGGCTTTCGCGGGTTCAAGTCGATCGCTTTCGTCGGCACGCAATCTGAAACAGTTCACGCGATCGACATCGATCTCGGGACGCCGCTCTGGAAGTACCACATCAACTACTCCGCCAGTCCGCCGCCGATGTTGACGGCCACCGCTGACTGTCCGGGCGGGCTCGTCGCGTCCCTGTCGCGTCCGACGACTGTGGCGCCGGCAGTTGCCGGCGGAGGCGGCTTCGGCGGAGGACGAGGCGGGCGTTCGGGCAGCGGCGTCGGCGAACCTGGGATGGGTGCGGTGACGCTGGCGACCGCGGGTCAGCAGCGAGGAGGTGGCGCAGGACCGAACGCGGCCGGCGGACGCGCTACAGGGCGCGGAGCCGCTCCCGGGTCGGCAGCGGCCGCGGCAGGCAACACGCCCGGCGGCTTGCCGCCCGCCGCGCGTGGCGGTGGCTTTGGTGGCGGCCCATTCGTGCCCGGCAATGACGCCGCGTACGTCGTGGCCAGCGACGGCTTGCTCCACGCGCTGAACGTGCAGAACGGCGTCGACCTCATGCCGCCGACGTTGTTCGTGCCAGCGAACACGCGCGCAGCGGGCCTCCTGATCGCGAACCTCGGCGAGGGCGGCACGGTTGCCTACGCGGCGACGACCCACGGATGCGGCAGCCAGCCGGACGGCGTGTGGGCAATGGAGCTGGGCGCGGACAGCAAGAAGGACGTGGTCGCGTTTCAGCCGAAGGACGCGAAGATCGCCGGCAGCGGTGGCGTGACGCTCGGTCGTGACGGGACGGTCTACATTACGACGGCGGGTGGCAATTCGCCGATGTCGAACCAGCTCATCGCGCTCCAGTCGAAGACCCTGAAGCAGCAGGCGGCAGCGACCGTCGCCGGCGCAGACTTCAATTCATCACCGCTGGTGTTCTCGCAGAAAGAGAAGGACGTCGTCGCGGCGACAGGTGCCGGGAAGGTCTACCTCTTTGACAGCGCCTCGCTCGCCAGCGGACCAGTCGCGACAACCGCTGTCCCCGGCAGCGAGAAACTCGAGTCGGGTGCGCTCGCAAGCTGGGAAGACGCGCAGAACACGCGATGGCTTGCGGTAACCTCCTCACGCGCTGTCGTCACGTTCAAGGTGGCCGACGAGGGCGGCAAGCTCGCACTGCAGCCAGGATGGACGTCGCGCGATATTCCGTCGCCGCTCCCGCCGCTCGTGGTCAACGGCGTGCTGTTCACCGCGTCGAGCGGAACGAAAGCCGTGCCGTCGGTGCTCTACGCGATCGATGCGTCCACGGGCAAGGAACTGTGGAGCAGCCTGCGCACGATCACGACGTCGGTGCGGAGCGGTCTGTCAGCGGGCCAGGGCAACGTCTACGTGCCTGGCGCTGATGGGACGCTGTATGCATTTGGCTTCGCCATAGAAAAGTAACAAGTTAGAAGTTAAAAGTCATGCGCGGTCATCCTCCTCACTTTTCACTTTTAACTTCTAACTTTTGACTTGCGACGTCACCTCCGCGCTTCTGTCTCCCGCGGAAGTGACTGCGCCAGTTCAACCAGCCTCGCGAATTCCGCGCGATAGCCGTCCGGATCTGATCCACGGAAACGTCGAGCCAGCGCGGCGGCATCCTGCCAGCTAGACGACCCTCGATGTTCGGACTGGCGCAGCAGCATGCCGAACTCGGCGACTGCGGCGGCGAAGCCGACGTTTGCCGACAAGTCGGCCGTCCGGTTCTTGACCGGCACCGTGACCAGACGGCTCTCGTCACCGTCCGGTGCTTTGTAGCGCAGCTTGACCGTCATCAATTCATCGCGGCCGGTCGCTGACGTCGTCGTTTGCGTCGGGCGCTGATATTTCAGCGGATCGACGCTCGGCGTGTCGATCTCCACGCCGGCCGGAACGATTTCGTAGAGTGCCGTCACCGTGTGGCCGGCGCCGATTTCGCCGGCGTCCTTCTTGTCATCGTTGAAGTCCTGATTTCTCAGTACTCGATTCTCGTAGCCAATCAACCGGTAGGCGGAGACGTGTTCCGGGTTGAACTCGACCTGGATCTTGACGTCCTTTGCGACCGTGACGAGCGTGGCACCCGCTTCCTTGACGAGCACCTTCCGGGCTTCATGCAGCGAATCGAGGTACGCGTAGTTTCCATTGCCGCGATCTGCCAGCTTCTCCATCGTCGAGTCTTTGACGTTGCCGGTACCGACGCCAAGTACGGAGAGGAAGATGCCGGTCGCGCGCTTTTCTTCGATCAGCCGGGTGAGATCCCCTTGGTTGGTCACGCCGACGTTGAAATCGCCGTCAGTCGCGAGGATGACTCGATTGATCCCGCCCTTGGCGAAGTGATCTTGCGCGACCTGATACGCCAGCGTGATGCCGGCTGCGCCATTGGTCGAGCCGCCGGCTTCGAGTTGTGCGATCGCCTGATGAATCTTTTCTTTGTTCGCGCCGCTGGTAGAGGGCAGCGCCAGCCCGCTCGCTCCTGCGTAGACCACGATGGCGATGCGATCGCGTTCGGTCAGCGTGTCGACGAGCATGCGCATCGCCGTCTTGATGAGCGGCAGCTTGTCTGGCGGCATCATCGACCCCGACACATCGAGCAGGAACACGAGGTTGCGTGCCGGCATCGCGTCCGTCTCGAACGGCTTCGCCTGCAGGCCGATGAGCGCGAGACGATGCTTGGAATTCCAGGGGCAGGCGGCGATCTCGGTGGTCACCGAGAAGGGTTCTCCACTCGCCGGTCGCGCGTAATCGAAGCGGAAGTAATTGACGAGTTCTTCAATTCGAACCGCGTCGCGGGGCGGCAGCGATCCGCTGTTCAGGAATCGGCGGACATTGGCGTACGAGGCGGTATCGACGTCGATTGAGAACGTGGACAGCGGATCCTGCGTGACGCGGCGGAACGGGTTGTCGTCGATGCGATCGTAGGCTTCGGTGTTGAAATCGCGCGACGGCATCCCTGGATAGCCCGGCCCGCGCCGATCGCCATAGGCCGGAACCATGGGCATCGCATAAGCGCCTGCCTGACCCTGAACCCGCCCACCCCCACTTCCGCCGCGACCGGCCCCCCGTTTCGCATCCATCGCAGATTCGGACATGACGGCGACGCTCTCGGCGACGCCTCCGGCGTGCAGCACGATGTCCAGTCGCGTGGTTTTTGCGGCGTTGACCGTGATGCGCGTCGTGAATTGCGTGAAACCCGCCAGCGTGGCCTTGACGTCGTAATCGGCGGTCGGCACTCGATCGAACGCGAACGCTCCACGGGCATTGCTCAGACGAATGAGCGGCGCGGACCCGCGCGCAGTGGCAGTGATTTCGACTCTGACGCCAGCGATCGGCGATCCAGCCGGATCCTTGACGACGCCGGTGACGGTACCTACTGAGGCCTGTCCTGCGGACGAGGCGATGAGGGCGACGACGGACAAAACCGCGGCAAACGCGATGGAACGCATAGAGCCTCCTGTCCCTTGAACGGAGAGGGGAGGATTTCTTGCGTACGTGACAGGGTTTGCAGTTCGTCCTTCTTACACCGTGACCTGCATCAGGTGGTCATTCGGATAGATATGGTCGACGGTTTCGGGCGTCACAAGCTGGTGCTTGACGAACACCGCGGGCGGCACCGATCGGCGGTGCAGGATGTCGAGGGCGACGGCGACGATGTCGGCACCGTATTTTTCCGGGAAATAGGCGACCGATCCAATCAGGCGGGTACCGGGAGTGCGCAGTTCGGCGCGCCCCTCGGGGGACGCGTTCTGACCCATGATCGCGCACGACTCGCTGCGGCCGGCCTCCTGTAGCGCGCGGAGCGCGCCGAGCGCGCTGGGATCGTTGATCGCGCCGATGAGGAAACGCTTCGACCGTGTCGAGCGCAGATGGCGGCGCATCGCTTCGAAACTCTCACCCAGCTTGCCGTCGCCCTCGAGGTAGGTCACCTGGCAGTTCTCGAGCGGCGGGCAGGTTTCCTTCATGCCGACGAGCATGCCGGTCAGGCGCATCTTGGGGAGACTGCCGGCGCGCTCGAGCGCCATCAGCACGATCTCGTTCACATCGGCGTGCCAGTTCTGCTTGGCCCAGCGGCCCAGATGACGTCCGCCGATCAGGCCGGCCTCGTAGTTGTTTGCGCCGAAGTAGGTCGCGCCCGGGTGCGGGACTTCGATCGCGATGAGTGGAATGCCGGCCTCCCGGTACTTGGCCGCGACGATCGGGGCGACGTGTTCGTCGGTCTGGAACTCGATGACCAGATCGACCTTTTCCCGAACCAGGACATCCGCGTTGCGCTGCGCGATTTTCGGGCTGTACCGGTTGTCGACGCAGATGAGCTCGATGCCCTGCGCGGCGGCCGCGCGCTGCAGCCCATTGGAGATCTCTTTCGAGAACTGATAGTCGGTGCCTTGCGCCGCGTAGCCGAGACGATACGGTCGCTGTTTGAACGGACGAAGATGCGAGCGGTACAGGTTCTCGCCGACCTTCTCGATCATTCCACACCGCTCCAGCGTGTAGAGGAGCCGGAACGCCATACTCTTGGGGAGACCACTGCGGGCCGCCACCTCGCGCAGGGGTAATGCCTCGCCAGACGATCGGAAGGCGGACAGGAGCTGGGCGGAGTGCACCACGGACTTCACGAGATAGGGATCTCTCGACGAATTCTTGTCGGCAGCACTCATAACGGTTGTCGTCCGGCTTGAAACGAAGTGTCGGCCCGAGGGTGTCGCCGGCGGCATCAAGGCGACTCTGTGAGCGCCGAATTATGTCACGGCGTTTCGCGTTGCGCAATAGCCTGGGGTCAGACCCCGTGGCGAATGGTCAGACCAATGCGATAAATTCAGCGCTTTTCTGCGAACTTAAACGGTTTCGCGTTGTGAAGTGCGCAACGAGCCGGGCGAGGCGCGGCCCCTCGGCCTGTGGTAGCATCCGGCCTCTCGACACGTGGCCAGTCTCCTCCTTGACGCTCGAAACATCAGCAAGTCCTTCGCCGGACTCCGCGCGCTCGATCGCGTGTCGTTCGATCTCCGCTCGGGCGAAGTCCACGCCCTCGTCGGGGAAAACGGCGCCGGCAAGTCCACGTTGATCAAGATCATCACTGGCGCCGAGCACGCCGACGGCGGCACGTTAAGTGTCGGCGGCACGGAACTGACGCACGTCGATCCTCACACGACCCGGGCACTTGGCATCGCCGCGATCTACCAGCAACCGGCCCTCTTTCCCCATCTCACCGTTGCCGAAAACATCGCGCTCTCGCTCGAACGCGGCAGCTCCTGGCGTCGCATCGACCGCAAGGCGCGACGACGGCGCGCATCCGAACTGCTCGATCGCGTGGGCGCGTCGCTCAATCCGGATCGACAGGTCGGCACGTTGACCATGCCCGAGCAGCAGAT
>JBKPNQ010000017.1:0-44419 GCA_046732715.1 Acidobacteriota bacterium
GCCAAGCAAGACGCGTCACCATCGCCGCTATACTTCGGACATGGCCCCTCTCTGGGAACCAACTCCCGACAGGATCGCGCGCGCGAGGTTGACGGCATTCACAAAACAGCTCGAGACAGTATCCGGTCGGCCGCTGTCCACCTATGACGATCTCTATCGCTTCTCGATCGAGCGCTCGCCTGACTTCTGGCGAGAAGCCTGGACGTTCTTCGAAATACGCGGCGACATGGGCTCGCGCATCGTTGATGGCCTGGAGAGGATGCCTGGTGCGCGATTCTTCCCCGATGCCCGCCTGAACTTCGCGGAGAACGTGCTGCGTCGGCGCGACAACACGCCCGCGATCGTCTTCAATGGCGAAGGTCGACGCCGCGAGATGACCCACCGCGAGCTGGCAGAGAATGTTGGACGGGTTGCGTCGGCGTTTCGCGATCTGGGGATTCGTCCGGGCGAGCGCGTCGCCGGGTACATGCCGAACCTCCCGGAAACGATCATCGCCGCGCTCGGAGCCGCAGCGGTCGGCGCGGTGTGGTCATCCTGTTCACCGGACTTCGGGGTTCAGGGCGTCCTCGATCGATTTGGGCAAATCGAACCGCGCGTGCTCGTTGCCGCTGACGGCTATTTCTTCGGCGGCAAATGTTACGACGTCATGCCTCGACTCGATCAGATTGCCCGGGCCATGCCGTCCGTCGAACAAACGGTCATCGTTCCGTATGCCGGCACCGCTGCGAACACACCAGGTGTTCCCCGGTCGGTTTCATGGCCGGACTGGATCGCGAAGCGTGAGCCGGATCTCGTCTTCGAGCCGCTGCCATTCAACCACCCCCTCTACATCCTGTATTCGTCGGGAACAACCGGTGTGCCGAAATGCATCGTGCACGGTGCGGGCGGCACGCTGATCCAGCATCTCAAGGAGCACCAGCTGCACTCCGACATCCAGCCGGGCGACAGAGTGTTCTACTTCACGACGTGCGGCTGGATGATGTGGAACTGGCTGCTAACGACGCTCGCCTCCGAAGCGACGGTGCTCTTGTATGACGGATCTCCGTTTCATCCAGACGGCAACGTCCTGTTCGACTTTGCCGACGAGACCGGCATGACGCTGTTCGGCACATCAGCGAGGTTCATCGATGCCGTCAGCAAGGCCGGCTTGTCCCCGATCGACACGCATCGCCTGACGACGGTTCGCACGATGACGTCGACAGGGTCGCCGCTGGCGCCAGAGAGCTTCGACTTCGTCTACCAGCACATCAAGCGCGACGTTCATCTTGCCTCGATCTCAGGCGGCACCGATATCGTCAGCTGCTTCGTGCTGGGCGTACCGACCGCAGCGGTCTGGAGAGGAGAGATTCAGGGGCGCGGACTCGGCATGAGCGTTGACGTCTTCGACGAGCAGGGACGGTCGCTCTCCGTTGGCGAGAAAGGAGAGCTGGTCTGCACCAGGCCGTTTCCGTCGATGCCAATCGGCTTCTGGAACGATCCTGACCACCGGAAATACCACGGCGCCTACTTCGACAAGTTCCCGGGCGTCTGGCGGCACGGCGACTACGCGGCTCTGACCGAACATGGGGGCGTCATCATTTACGGCCGCTCTGATGCGGTGTTGAACCCTGGCGGCGTCCGCATCGGCACGGCCGAGATCTACCGCCAAGTCGAACAGGTGGAAGAGATCGTCGAAAGCGTGGTCATCGGTCAGCATTGGAATCGCGACGAACGCGTCGTCCTGTTCGTGCGCCTCAAGGACGGGCTGACGCTCACGCCGGCAATCGAAGATCGAATTCGCCGCCGCATCCGCGAGAACGCCTCGCCGCGTCACGTGCCTGCGCGCATCCTGCAGGTCACGGAGATCCCGCGAACCAAGAGCGGAAAGATCGTCGAGCTGGCCGTGCGCGAGGTCGTCCACGGACGCGAGGTCCGCAATCAGGAAGCACTGGCCAACCCCGACGCGCTGGAACAATTCAGGAACCGGGCGGAGCTGCAGTCGTAGCGAGGCTGCGCCTCAGACCGTCGAGGCTTCGCCTCGCTAGGCCATAAGCTTGATAACGCCGCGCGGACGCGCGGACGAACTTGACCGAGCCGATGAAAACTGACTCAAAATCTCCGTTTCGGCTCGGTCAAGTCCTCTAGCCACATGCCGAGCCGTGAAGATAACGTCTGAGGTACTGACTGAGCTTGCGAATCACGCGCGCCGCGAGGCGCCGATCGAGTGCTGCGGTCTGCTGGCGGGAAAAGACGACCTGATTGACGAGCACATCGCGACACGCAACCTCAGGAACAGCGCGGTCGCGTATCAAGTGGATCCGGTCGAGCACATCGCGGCGATGAAGGCGGCCCGTGCTCGAGGCCGCCACATTCTCGGTGCCTACCACTCGCATCCGAGGACGAAGGCGGTGCCCTCCGCGACCGATGTCGCGGAGGCCTACTACGGAAATGGTTTCCTCTACGTCATCGTCTCGCTGAGCAGCGAGCGATCTGACATCCGGGCTTACCGCCGGGAAGGCGGACGCCTCGAGCCGGTCGGACTCGACGTCGTCGGCTAGCGATCGATTCCGCCGTCACGCACGCCAGGCCGGATTTTCACATCCGTCGATCCGCGAGCGACGACCTTATTCTTCTGCTTGAGGCGGAATTCAACTCGATAGTCGCCGGCGAAGTTGAACGTGTGGTCGATGGTGAAGTGCCGCTTGATTTCGCTCTTGCCGGCTTCGTACGGCTCACAATCGGTTTTCGACTCCGACCGGGTATCGTCGCCCCAGTCCCATTCGACCGTGGCGCAGTACAGCTCCTCGGAATCGTCTGGACCCCCCTTGAGATCGGCGGTCAGCACCATTTGAGCCGGCGAGAATCCGACGGGAGGATTGATCTTGACCGTCACGCTCGGCTTGGGGGCCTTCTTGGCGTTCTTGTCCTGGGCGCCGACGCTGACGGGAAGGGCGAGAGCCGATGCACAAAGAATTGCCGGAACCATTCGGCGAAGGGCCCACACGTGCATGACAACCTCCGGACGTTGCGGTGAGCTTCGAAGCTGGTGCCTGTATACGGCGGCTGAGCGCGTGCGACGTGCCTGCCCGCGTTGGCTTGATCCTACCATGCAGCCTTCCGCCCATCGAGGGACAAATCAGTAATCGCCTTTATAATTAGGAGATGCCGACGACCGTGTCCCTTCCAGCCATCGCCTTGAGCGCCGCATCGCCCGCCGACATCGATACGGATCTGCTTGCGGTCCCGGTTTTCGAAGGTGACGACACGGCTTCCGACCTTCGCGCGCTTGACGGAGCGACCGGGGGCGCCCTCATGCGCGCCCAGGAGTCCCAAGAGCTTCGCGGTCAGCTCTACGAGCTCCTGATTACGCCGGTGACGAACGACTGGCGGCTGGGGCGTGTCGCGTTCATCGGCGCCGGCCGGCGGTCCGAATTCACAACCGAACGTTTGCGGCGAGTGGCAGCGGCGGCGGCGCTTGGCGCTCGCCAGCGACGAATTCAACGGTTCGCCTGGTTCAATCGCGGTGACATTCCGCTTCTTGCCGCGGTGCAGGCCGCCACCGAAGGCATCGCGCTTTCCGCATTCAGCCCGGACCGCTACAAGAGCGGCGAGCGCGGGGCCCCGCCAATCGATCAGGTCCTGATCGTGGCCGACTCGGTCGACCGTCCCTCGGAGGTCGAAGCGGCCATCGAACGCGGCCGCGTCCTCGGCGAATCGTCAAACATCGCGCGCGAGCTGAGCAACGAGCCGTCGAACGTTCTCACGCCGACAGTCTTCGCGGAACGCGCGATGGAGATTTGCGAGCCGGCCGGCATCTCCATCGAGATCCTGGACGAGGACGCCATCGCGAACCTCGGGATGGGGCTTCTTCTCGGCGTCGCGCGCGGCAGCGCCGAACCGCCGCGCGTCATCGTGATGCGCCACCGACCGGCCGGCGCGCCTGCGTCCCCGGTGCTCGGCCTGGTGGGGAAGGGCATTACGTTCGATACCGGCGGCATCTCCATCAAGCCGGCCGACGGCATGGAACGCATGAAGGACGACATGGCTGGCGGCGCCGCGGTCGTCTGCGCGATGCGCGCCATTGGTTTACTCAATGCCCCCATCAACGTCATTGGTATCGTGCCGACGACGGAAAACATGCCGGGAGGACGCGCACTGAAGCCCGGCGACGTGCTCACCTCGGCGTCCGGCAAGACCGTCGAGGTCATCAACACCGATGCAGAGGGCCGACTGATCCTCGGCGACGGTTTGTGGTACGCGCAGCAGCTGGGGGCGACGCATCTGGTTGACGTCGCCACGTTGACAGGCGCCGCAGTCGTGGCGCTCGGCAAAGTGACCTCGGCGATTTTCGGCCAGCCCGAAACCTGGGTGGACATCGTCCGTCAGGCCGCCGAGGACGCAGGCGATCGCTGCTGGCCGATGCCGCTCTACGACGAGTACGCGGAACAGCTGAAGAGCGAGGTCGCCGATATGCTCAATACAGGAGGCCGGCCGGCCGGCGCGTGCACCGCGGCGATGTTCCTGAAAGAGTTCGCCGGTGGCCTGCCGTGGGCCCACCTTGACGTGGCCGGCACGGCCTGGTCAGACGATCCGAAGCCGTGGCTGGCAAAGGGCGCCAGCGGCGTCGCCGTTCGAGGACTGGCGGAACTCGCCTTCACCAGCGCAAAATGGAAATGATGATTCAACAGACGCCAATCATCGTGCAGGTCGTTCAGCCGCCGATTGAATCGACGACGGTGGCCGACGTGTTGATCGGCGCGATCGGGCTGACCGGGGTTCTGGTGCTGGTGGCAATACTGCTCGGTGGAGTCTTCGGAGGGGCGCTGATCGGACTCAAGATTCTTCGCCGACGCCGGAACGTCGAGGCAGAGGAACAGTCAGAGATTATTCATCTGTTCTAGATGAAGTTGCCAGGTGCCGGGTGCCAGTGAAGAAAACTGGAAACTGGAGGCTGGAAACTGGAAACTGGGAACTTACCTCGCGCCCATTCCCACCACCCCGGCCCGCGGCGTCTTGAGCGATTCCTGATACTTCACAACCGCGTCGTACAGCGCCTCCGCGATCTGCTGGCGGTACGCAGTGCTCTTCAGCAGCTGGCCTTCCTGACGATGAGTGACGAAGGAGATTTCGGCGAGCACGCTGGGCATCGACGCGCCGATCAACACGACGAACGGAGCTTGCTTGACCCCGAGATCGCGCAGCTGCTTGTTGCGCGTGCTCAGCCGCTTCACCATGGAGCGCTGGACGATGTCGGCGAAGTCTCGCGATTCGTCGAGCTTGTTGTTCAACGCGATCGCCTTCACGATGTCAGGCAGGCTGTGCATGGCGCGCGCGGAGCCAGAGTTCTCGCGCGCGGCCACGGCTTCAGCGTCCTGGTTCGACGCGAAGTTGAGGAAGTACGTCTCGACCCCCGCCGCCCTCGGGTTGCGGCTCGCGTTGGCGTGAATCGAGAGAAACAGATCCGCCCCTTCACGGTTGGCGATCGCGGTCCGTTCCTCGAGCGGCACGAACACGTCCGTGTCGCGTGTCATCACGACCTCGACGCCGGGCTGCTTTTGCAGGAGCTTGCTCAGCCTCGTTGCGACGTCCAGGGTGAGCTCAGACTCGTTGACACCATTCCCCTGCGCGCCTGGATCGTGCCCGCCATGTCCGGCGTCAATGACGACGCGAGCGACTCCGAGCCCGAGCTGTCGCGCGAGCGAGAACTTTCCGTCGAGGTTGGCGGCCGGCAACGCCGACGTCACGGGTGCCGGTGCCGTTGCCCTCGCAGGCGCCGACTTCAGCGGAATCTGTGGAAGCGGTTCAAACTTCAACTTGGCCGCCGCAGATGACGACAAGGGAGTAAGGGTCAGAGACGGCACGGGCGGAGCAACGCCCACTGTGCCGGGCGGCTTCGATAACGCTTTCACGGCACGCGCATCGGTAGCCACCGACGGCTTCAGGTCTGGCTGAACCGGGCGGCTTGCCGGACGACGTGTGTCGGCCAGGGATGGCGCCATCGCGATCGGTGGCGGCTTCGTGCCGCTGCTGCCGGTAACCGCCGCTTGTGGCTTGAAGTCGATCACCAGACGGAACGGGCTGTAGAGCGTGAAGACGCTATAGCTGTCCACGCCCTGCATGTCGAACACGATGCGGGTGGTCGACTGGGGATGACGGCCGAGCCGGATCTCGCGGACGATTTCGTCGCTGTATCGCAGCGTCGCGTCGAGCAGCGAAGGAACCGGACGCGTCCCTCTCAAATCGAAGAACACGCGTCGCGGATTCTCCAATCGCTCCGCCCGAAACGACGTTTCGGAAGCCATCTCGATCGTGACGCGCATGCCGTCCGGGATCGCCGTTCGCTTGATGTCCCGGATCAAGATCAGCGCTGGGGACGTGTCCGGCGCGCTGACGCTCGAACCTGCCGTCAGGCCGATCGGCTTCGCGTCGATCTGGTCCGGCGGCGCTAGTGGTGCGGCGACGGCAGGATCCCTGCCAGCGGTCGCCTCGACGTCTCCAATCGCCTTCAGCGCCTGGTCGACATTCGATCGCAACGAGCTGGCCGGGTATTCCTGTTTCAGGCGAATGAAGTACCGCCGCGCGGCCTCTCGATCCGAGGCCTGGCCAAAACGCTCGTACGCCAGCGCCGCAAGGTTTCCCGCTTGCCAGAGCGCGTTGTCGCTATACCCGCTGGCCGGGAACCGACGGACGATCGCGATGTACGCGTTCACCAGGCTGCGGATCTCGCCGGCGGTGGGCAGCTGATCCGCGTTCCGGACCGACTGCTCACGTTCGAGCACCCGTTCGTACATCGTTTTTGCCGAGCCACTGCTGGCCGCCGCCGGCACGGCAAACGTGCACGCCAGCATCAGCAACGTCGCAGGAGTCCTGAACGTCATGGGCTACCTCAGTTGCGCGTCCACTTCATCGAAGTAATCGGGTTTGACCAGGACTTCGCGCGACTTGCCGCCGGCAGCCCCCGAGATACCCGATACGAGTCCTTCCGCTTCCATCATGTCGACGAGCCGCGCCGCGCGGCTGAACCCGATTCGCAGCCGCCGCTGCAGGTACGACACCGAGGCCTGGCCGCTCGACACGACGATGCGCGCGGCCTCGTCGTACAAATCGTCCTTCTCGAACTCGAGTTCCGCGGCGGTCTTCTTGTCGTCTTCCGTAATCGTGTTGTCGTAGGTCGGCTTGCCTTGCTTGCGCAGGAAACTGGCGAGCCGGGCACTCTCCTGCTCGGAGATGTACGGACCGTGCAGGCGGACGAATCTCGACGACGCCGGAGGCAGGTAGAGCATGTCTCCCTTGCCGAGCAGTTGCTCCGCGCCGTTGCCGTCGAGAATCGTGCGCGAGTCGATCTTCGACGAGACGCGGAACGAGATGCGCGCCGGCAGGTTCGCCTTGATCAGACCGGTAATGACGTCGACCGACGGCCGCTGCGTCGCCAGAATCAGGTGTATGCCGACCGCCCGTGCCATCTGCGCCAGTCGGCAGATCGATTCCTCGACTTCGTTGCTGGCAACCATCATCAGGTCCGCCAGCTCGTCGATCAGCACGACGATCAAGGGGAGAGCCCGGATCTCATTGCCTTTGGGATCGAGAACCGGCCCTTTGCTCTCCGCCTGGGCCAGTTTGAAGTTCCGGTTGTACTGCTCGATGTTGCGGACGCCGACGGCCGCCAGCGTCTTGTACCGTTCCTCCATTTCCCGAACCGCCCAGCGCAGCGCGTTGGCGGCCAGCTTCGGGTCGACGACGACCGGCGTGAGCAGGTGCGGGATCTCTTCGTACATCCCAAGCTCGAGCCGCTTCGGATCGATCATGATCAGCCGCACATCGTCCGGCGTCGCGCGGAAGAGAATGCTCGAAAGCATCGCGTTGACGCTGACTGACTTGCCGGTGCCCGTCGAGCCCGCGATGAGGAGGTGCGGCATCGTCGCCAGGTCGCTGACGAAGGGTTCGCCGTGGATCGTCTTGCCGAGCGCGAGCGTGAGCTTCGAGGCGGATCGCTTGTAGGTGTCGGCTTCGAGCAGCTCGCGCATCGAGATCAGCTCGCGATTGGGATTGGGAATCTGAATGCCGACGGTCGATTTGCCCGGGATGCGGTCGATCAACACCGATTCGGCCTGCATCGCCAGGCACAAATCGTCAGCGAGTCCGGTGATCTTGCTGTACTTCACGCCGGCGTCGGGCTTGAACTCGTAGGTTGTGACCACCGGTCCCGGATGGATCTGGACCACTGACCCTTCGACGGAGAATTCGCGGCACTTCTCTTCGAGCAGGCGGGCGCCGTCCATGAGCTCGCGCTCGTCGATCTTTCGTTCGGTCTTTGGCGCGTCGAGCAGCGCAAGCGGCGGAAGCGCGTAGTCTCCCTTTCGCCGCTCCGCCGGAAGCTTTTCGGGTTCAGGCAACGGCAGCGGAGGAGCAACCGTCGGTGGCGGTCGCCTGATGGTTGCCGGCGGAGTGGGTCGAGACGCGGCGGCTTTCAGCGCAGCCGCAGCGGCTCCGACCATGGCCGCCGTGCGCGACGGTTTTTTGGGCGGCTCCCCGGGTAGCGCCGCTCTGCTCGCCGCTCTGGCGGTCGCCTCGCCGGCCATGCGCTCCGTCGGGGATTCCGCCGGCCGCCCCGCAATCCTCGGTCTCGCGGGATCGCCGTCCTTCGGCGTCTTCTCGAGGTGCTTGCGAAGGACTTCCTGACGTTGTTTCTCCCGCCGACGCTCCTCGCGCGAGGCGCGGTACGCCGCGAGCAGCGCCGACGCACGATCGCGGATCATCTGTCCGACTGCCGCGAACAGCCGGCCAAAAGAGAATTGCGTGGAGAGGATGATTCCGAGAAAGAGCAGGGTGAGGATCAGGATGATCGAACCGGTTCGATTGAGGTACGACGCCAGCAGCGCCGCGAGCCGATCCCCGACGTACCCTCCAGCACGAAACAACTTGCCCGAGATCTCCGATGTTCCAAACGCGAGGGACAAGAACGACGAGACGCATCCGAAGAGCAGGACGGCTCCGATCAGTTTCGTGTAGGCGGCGTCGAGCGTGCGGCACCAGAAGTAATGCCACCCGAGGACAACGAGCACGAGCGGCGTCAGGTAGGCTGAGTACCCGAGCAGCTGGTAAGAAAGCTCCGCGATGAACGCGCCGATGCGCCCGGCAAAATTCGCCGGCGGCAGCCGCGAGCCGGTGTTGAAGAACCAGACCGGATCCGAAGGACTGTAACTGGCGAGCGAAATCAACCAGATCAGCGCGAGGGCAAACAGCGCCACGCCGACGAATTCGCTCACGCGTCGAGAGATGAATGACGACTTTGCCACTCAGATCTCCATCACCACCGGCAGCACGAGCGGCCGCAGGCCGGAGCGCTTTCGAAAGAACCGCTGAAGATCCACGCGAATCTTCTCCTTGATGAGGCCGGGGTCCGTCCGCTCCTCGACGCTCGCCCCCTCCAGGGTGGTCGCGAGCAGCGACGGAATCTCCCTGAGCAAACTCTCGGTCCTGGCATCGACCACGAACCCGCGGGTGATCACGTCTGGCGTCTCCTCGAGCGTCCCCGACTGCTTTCCGATCGTCACCACGGGGACGACCAGCCCATCCCCAGCCAGGTGACGGCGATCGCGCAGGACCTCGTCGCCGACCTCTCCGCTACGGGTCCCGTCAATCAGGATCCGGCCCGCCGGCACCTTGTCCGCGATCCGTGCCCCGTCGTCATCGAAACGGATGACGTCGCCGTTTTCGGCGAGCAGGACCTTTGTCGTCCGCGAGACCCGGGCCGCCACCCTGGCGTGGCGGGCGAGCTGCCGGTACTCTCCATGTATCGGCACGAAATGGCGCGGTCTGACCAGCGACAGCATGAGCTTGAGCTCTTCCTCGCTGCCGTGGCCGGAGACATGGACGTGCTTGCTTCCCTCGGAAATCACCTCAGCGTCGCGCCGCGCGATATGGTTCATCACCCGTCCGATAGCCTTTTCGTTCCCCGGAATCTCGCGAGCCGAAAACACGACCACGTCGCCCGGGGCGAGCTTCACCTGGCGATGGTCGTCAATGGCAATCCGCGGCAGCGCCGCCTGCGGCTCACCCTGCGACCCGGTGCAGATGCAGACCACGTCCTGGGACGGAAAACTTCGAATCTCGCTGTCGCGGGCCAGCACGCCGGCAGGAACCCGCAAGTAGCCGAGCCGTTGCGCGATCTCCGAGTTGTCGATCACTCCGCGGCCGACGAATGCGACCCGGCGATCGAACTGCGCCGCCAGATCGACCAGGATCTGCATCCGATAAATGCTCGACGCGAACATCGCGACCACGATCTTGCCCTCGGCGCCGGTGAAGATCTCTTCGAAGCCGTCGGTCACGTCGACCTCTGAGCCGGTGACGCCGCGTCGATCGATATTGGTGCTGTCGGCCAGCAGCGCCAGTACGCCGGCGGCTCCGAGCTCGGCAAACCGGTGGAGATCGACATGCTCCCCATCGAGCGGCGTCTGATCGATCTTGAAGTCGCCGGTGTGAATAATCACGCCGCGCGGCGTCTCGATCGCGACCGCCACGCAGTCGGGGATGCTGTGCGTCACCCGTAAGAATTCGAGCGTGAAGCACCCGACCTGGATTCGCTCGCGCGGGCGGACCTGTCGCAGCCGCGCCCGGCTTGCTCGATCGTCCTCCTCGAACTTCGACTCGACAAACGCCAGCGTCAGTGCCGTGCCGAACACCGGACCGTCAAAGTACGGCAGCACGTGCGGCACCGCGCCGATATGATCCTCATGGCCGTGCGTCAGCACGAGCGCTGACAGCTTGTACTGCTGAAGCTGTCGCAAATCCGGGATGATCAGATCCACGCCGAGCAGTTCCGGTTCGGGGAACATCACGCCCGCGTCGATCAGGATGGCGGTGTCGCCGCAGGCGACCACCATCATGTTCATGCCGAACTCGCCCAAGCCTCCCAATGGGATTAGATCGAGCGGCGGCGCATCACCGAATCCCTGCACAGGCTCCTGCGTTTATGGGTTCCACAAGGTTCCGCTAGGTTCCACAAGGTTCCGTTAGCCCACTGGGTTCCAGGAGGTTCAGCGAGTTCCCCGCAAGTTTCGCGGACGGAGAATCACGCCCAGAACCTGAAGAACCCAGTGGAACCATGCGGAACCCGTGGAACCTTGCAGAACCTGATCTGTTCAGTCTGAGGACAAGCCACGCGGGAGGAACCATCCGGGAGGATGGAAACCGGCGCGGAGCGGCTGGGAGCCGCGAGCAATTGCCCACCTGCTGGCCCGCTGGGACGGGAAGGCAGGGACTGCCGCCTCCGAAGAGGCCAAAGGCGCCTGATTCGAAGGCGAAAAAAACAGGCCGAACTATAACACAGCTGTTCACCGAGCCGAAGTGAAATAGTCCGCAAGCCGCGCCAACTCTGTAAGTTGCAAGGTCTCCGGCCGCCGTCCGGGATCGATGCCTGCCGCATCGAGCGCGGCCCGTGCCTGGACATGACGAAAGGCGGCGTAAGCACTCAAGGCGTTCAGCAGCGTCTTGCGCCGCTGCATGAACATCATCCGCACCATCGCTTCGAACCCGCGCTCGTCAGCCAGCGGGACGGCCGGCGGCCGAAACCGCAAGCTGACAACCGCCGAGCGGACTCTGGGCGCTGGCCGGAACGCTCCAGGAGGAAGCGCCAGCACGCGGCGAACATCCGCGTGGAGCTGGACCAGAATCGACAGCACGCCGTAGTCGCCCGTCCCAGGCCTGGCCACCAGTCGATCCGCCACTTCGCGCTGCACCATCAGCGTCGCGTCACCTAGTCCGCCACGCGTGCGATGGGCGTCGAGCAGCTTGAACAGAATTGGTGATGAGACGTTGTAGGGCAGGTTGCCAGCGACGCGAAACGGCCGCTCGCCGGGTAGCGACGCGAGATCGAAGTCGAGGAAGTCGGCGTGAATCAGGGTGACGTTCGGAGGAGCCTGCGGCGCGAGCGACCCTACCATCTCGGCATCGAGCTCGATTGCCGTCAGATGGTCAACGCGCGGCGCCAGGCGCAGCGTCAATGCCCCGGGACCAGGACCGATCTCGACAAACCGATCGGCCGCCGCCGGAGCGATCGCCTCGACCAGCTTGTCAGCCCAGGCCGATTCGAGAAAGTGCTGACCGTATCGCTTCTTCGCGCGTGGTTGCATGCCAAAATCAACAATCGAAGCGAGCAAGCGCGCGAGCGAGCCACGCGACCGGTCCGCCTCCGCCAAGGCTCCGGCGAGGTCTCGCCGCAGCGCTTCGCGCGAAGGCGGAAGCCCCTCGGGTAAGATTAGATCTCATCCAACGACTCCCCGCGCCAGTACTTCTCTTCGATTTCCTCAATCTGATCCTCGTCCATGCCGAAGTAGTGGCCAAATTCGTGGATGACGGTCTCGGCCACGCAGTCGCGAATCTCGTCGTCATCGTCGCAAGCCTCTTCGATCGGCTGCTGATAAATCGAAATCCGATCAGGCAGGGCGTTGCCGTAACCCCAACCGCGCTGCGGAAGCGGCGTGCCCTGATAGAGGCCGAACAGCGAATCCGGTGGCTCGATTTCCATCTCCTCGAGAATGTGCGGTGGAGGAACGTCTTCGACCACGACGGCGACGTTCTTCATCTCGGCGCGGAATCGTCGAGGGATCTCGTCGAGCGCCTGAGCAACGAGCTGCTCGAATCGCTGCCGAGTCATTTTTTTCTTGGTCGCCGGGCGCCACTCCCGCGACCGGTGCCTCGCGGCTTCGCCGCTCGGCGCCCGTCCACCAACGATCCGCCTAGTGAGCGATTGCGTTTGAGCCCAGGGCTCTTCACTTTCGCGCCACGCTCCACGACACCCATCACTGTGCGGTAATAGTTGCACTCCTCGCGGACCGCGCACTTGTCGCAGAGCGGGCGTGGTTTGCAGATTCGACGACCGTGAAGGATCAACGTGTCCGACGTCCGCGTCCAGTCGGCCGGAGGCATGGCATCACAGAGTTGCTGCTCGACGACCACGGGGTCGTCTGAACGTGCGATCCCGATCCGGTTGGCTACGCGGAGGACGTGACGGTCAACGGGCAGGCCTGGAACCCCGAGCGCGTGGCCGAGCACGACGTTGGCGGTCTTGCGGCCGACGCCCGGCAGCTCAACGAGCTCGGGCATCGTACCGGGGATCTCGCCTCGGTGTCGCGCGACGACCTCGGTGGCCATGCCGAGAAGCGATCGCGACTTCGCACGAAAGAAACCGGTGGATTGGATCTGCGGCTCGAGCTCCGCGGTCGTGGCCTTCGCGAGCGAGGCCGCGTTCGGATATCGCTTGAAGAGCGCCGGCGTGACCTGATTCACACGCTCGTCGGTACATTGCGCGGACAGAATCGTGGCAACGAGGAGCTCATACGGAGTTGAGAAATGGAGCTCCGTGTCGGCATTGGGGTGCTGACCTTGGAGCTGCGCCATGATCCGTCGCGTCTCGGCGGCCGTCTTCGACGGCTTGCGCACAGCGGCGCGCTTTGCCATTTGGCGATTGTATCGCCACAGAGTCGTTGACGACGCGGATCGTTGGCGGCCGCCCAGTCGTCAACGCGTCGTGCTGGCCGGTTTGGTCGACGCGACGGCAGTCAACAGCGCAATCAGTGCCTTGTCCCCTTGCAGGCGAGACGTCCCGACGACAACTGTTTCGCCGATGTCCATGATGAAGCTCGTGTCGATAACCGTTCGATTGACGGGGCGGACCATAGCGCGACGCCGGGTGGTGTCGACTCGAAGCTGCGCCTGCTGCCGTTCGATTTCCGCCAGTTGCGCCCGCGCCTTCTGCACCTCGGGATGATTGTCGTTGTAGCGCTGTTTGAGGTTGCGGATCCGAGCCTCCACCTCGGCTCGTTGCTGGGTCAGGATCGCCGTGCGGTTGTCGTCGGTTGCCGGTTGCGCGACTGCGAGGCTGCCACCCGCGGGTGCGTTCCGCAGCGAAAACCGCACGTACCACTTTCCGCTCGTCTCTGTGCGATTCGGTTCGAGCTCGAGATCGTAATAGTCCTGTTCGTCACCGCGAAGCCGCGTCGCGATTGCGGACCGGCCGCAGCACAACGTCCACTGCGTGTCGAGCAGACGATACGTTTTGTAGGGCAGGAAGTCCTTCATGTCGGCGAGCGCCTTCCGCGCCGCGGGCGGCACGTTTTCGGCTGCGCCGGTGCCCTGCATCTCGCCGAGGACGAGGACGACGCTGAAGCCCTGGGGTGCCGGCATCGTGGCCCGGTCTGATTGCGCCAAGCGGAACCCACGCTGGCCACCACGCGCCGGTGTCACGGTTTCGCCCTGTGGTGGCGGAACTTGCGGCGTCGCAACTTGCGCGGGGACAGTTTGCGGTGGTGGGCTCTGCGGTGTCGCAATTTGCGGTGTCGGGACAGTCTGCTGCGCCGCCGCCATCAGCGGGCACAGCCCGCCAATCACCACCGTCAACCAGGTCCCACGAAAGAGGTTTGTCATCGCACGGTCGCTTTCACATCGAAGTCAGAATTGAACACCCAGATGATCCTGGTCCCGCCGGGTGTCAGAAATTGAAGTTGACGATTCGGTTCGGTGATCGCTGCGGCCGGAGAGTCAGCGGTCGATTCAGCTTGCGCGGGCGGGTTCTGTGGCGGCACCGGAAGATCGAACCGACGGCCGGCCAGCACCCCAACAACGACCATCACGACAACGGTCGCCGCCACCAGCAGCGGCTTCATCCAGAGACCGCGTTCACGTTCCGGAGTGGCCTTCGCCGCCGCGGTCAGCATGGCGCGGCGGATCGACTCGGCGTCATCTGGCGACAGCCGCTCGTCCTCGTCTCGCGCGTCCAGCTCGCGCAGAAGCATTCGCCAATCAGTCATCGCGGTACCCTTCCCAATGCCTTCGCCATTTCCCGTCGTCCGATCGAGAGGTGCCAGCGGACCGTGACCGGCGCCACACCAAGAAGCTTGGCAATCGCCGGAATCGTGGCCCCCTCGACCTCGTACATCAGCAGGATCGCCCGGCGTCGCGGTGGCAACCCCTGAAGCGCCTGACGGACGAGCGACTGCGCAATCAGGTGAGGCTCGGGGTCGAACGCCGGTTCCGGCTCGAGGCTGCCGTTGAGCCGCGCTCGAAGCCGCACCGCGTTTTGCCGCCACCGGTCGCGGCAAATGTTGATGAGCACGCGCACGAGCCAGGCCTCTTCGTGACTCTCTCCGAGCGGGATGGACCCGGGCGACCGGGCAGCCCTTAGAAACGTTTCCTGAACGAGATCGCGCGCGTCTTCCACCGATCGGGACAGCCGCCGCGCCAGCCTGAAGAGCCGCTGGTGATGCGCGTCGAACAGCGCAGCCAGACGGGTAGTCACGTCCGCGGGCGGCTGATCCACAGCCACCGTCATCGCGATCGCCTGCCCGTCCATCATGCTGCTAGACGTTTGGTTGGGGGATTGTGTTGGTATCCAGTTGCCAGTTGCCAGCTGCCGGTATCCAGTTTCCAGTTTCCAGTTGCCAGTTGCCAGTTGCCCGCGCAGCAGTCAGCAGTCAGAAACTACGACTTTGAGCGCTCATGCTACAGTTTCTTCACCATGAACGAACGAAAGCAGATCAACTTCACCATTGTTCCCGACGACTCGACAGATGTGCCGCGTGTTTACGCGAACTTCTGCGCGATCTCCCATACTCCGTTCGATTTCACGCTGGCATTCTGCGAGGTATTGCCGTTATCGGAGAAGGACATTCAGGCGGCAGAAGCGCAGCACGTCGTGCGCGCGCCGGTCAGATCGAAGGTCGTGGTTCCGCTTCAGGTGGTTCCAAACCTGATTGCGGCGTTGCAGGAGCACATGCGGGTGTACTCGGAATCAACCGGCGCGACCTGGGACGCGAAGGGACCCGTTCACTAAAAGTGAAAAGTGAAAAGTGAAAAGTGAAGAGTGAGGAGCAAGAACGCGGAGCGGCCTCCTAGTACTTCCTCATCACGCCGACGACGACGCCCTGGACCTGGACCTGATCCGGGGCGGCGAGAATCGGTTGCATCGCGGGGTTGGCGGGCTGCAGGCGGATGCGCCCGCTTTCACGATAGAGTTTCTTCAACGTGACATCAGAGCCGTGGAGAAGCGCGATCACCATCTCGCCGTTCTCGGCCGTGCGACGATCCTCAACGATGACGAAATCTCCATCGCGGATTTGCTCGTCGATCATCGAGTCGCCCTTGACGCGCAACACGTACGTGTCGCGCTTGCCAACCAAATCTTCCGGAACGGCGATGGTTTCGCCGCCGACCACGGCTTCAATTGGCGCACCGGCCGCGACATACCCGAGCATCGGCAGCTCGACGGCGCGGCTCGCGAGTCGTGCCGGCACGACCTCGACCGATCGGCTTCGATTCCACGCCCGCTTGATGAATCCTTTGTCCTGAAGGTTGGTGAGGTGTTTGTGGACCGTCGCCAGAGAGGAGAGACTGAACCGGCGGCCGATCTCCTCGAGGCTGGGCGCGTAGCCGTGCTGCTGGATGAAGTCGTTGAGGAAGTCCAGAATCTCGCGCTGGCGTTTGGTCAATGGGAGCATGCGGCGCACTATACGCAAACAAAAAGCGAAAGTCAACGGCCGCGTTTACCTTTCACCGGCAAATGCCGGTCTAAATGACAGGTGGGCATCGAAAGCACGACCTATCGGCCCTGGCCGGGGATGAGGCCGCGGCACTGGCAGGTGACCGTGAGCCGAGACCGGACTGACCCCGCGCGGCCTGAAGCGGCAGCGCCCGAGAGCGAAGACGATCGCGCGCTCGTTCGGGCCTGTCTCGGTGGCCACCGCGAAGCGTTCGACATGATCGTGGAGCGGCACCAGCGCCACGTGTATCAGTTGTGCTATCGATTCTCAGGCAATCACGAGGATGCCAGCGATCTCGCGCAGGACGTCTTCATCCGCGCGTACCGAGGGCTGCACAGTTTCAAGGGAAACTCCGCGTTCAGCACGTGGCTGTACCGTATCGGCGTGAACGTGTGCCTGAACCGTCTCGGGTCGCGCGCTCACAAGTGGACGCCGGTGGCGGTCCTCGATCGGCCGGATCTCGGCGCCGAACGCGCCGATGCCCAATTGCTGCGCAGTGAACGCGCGGCGGAGGTCAGGGCGGCGATCGCAAAGCTGCCCAACAAGCAGCGTGCCGCGCTGGTGCTACGGGTCTATCACGACCTCCCGCACGATCAGATCGCGGAGATCGTTGGCACGTCGGTCGGCGCGGTCAAGGCGAATTTCTTTCACGCGCTCGCGAATCTCAGAAAACTGTTGAAGTCGCAGTCATGAAGCATTTGAGCCGGACCGAATTCGTCGACCTGCTGGACTCGTTCCCCCCTCTACCAGAGGAGCGCGTTCGACACGCGGAGACCTGCGCGGAATGCCGGGCGCAGCTGGACGCGCTGCGCGACACCGCCACCGCTGCCCGTGAGGATGCCGACGCGGAACCGTCGCCGCTGTTCTGGGATCATTTCGCGGCTCGCGTCGCGGCAGCAGTCAGGGACGAGTCGGTCCCCGCGCGAACGGCACCCTGGCTGCGGGCACCGATACTCACCTCGGCAACCGTCGCCTCGATAGTCATGCTGCTCGTAGTCGGAGCTGTTTGGCGGACCACGTTGCACGCCCCGTCGCCAGCCCAACCCATTGCGCCTGCGGACCGGGCCCCGGACATCGCGCTCTCCGCGCCGCCGAGGCCAGACAATGCGGACGACGACGAGGCGTGGGCAATCGTTCGCGCCGCCGCCATCGATCTGAATTGGGACGAGGTCCATGCGGCCGGAATCAGCGCGCATCCCGACGACGTGGAGAACGTGGCGCTGGAACTGACGGCAGACGAACGCGTGGAGCTCGCACGATTGCTCGACAAGGATCTGAAGCGGAACGGAGCATAGTCGTCATGATTGGATCGCTGCTCATCGTGGTCTTGTCCGCCACTGTCGGCATGTCCGGGCCGATCGACTCGCCTCGTCAGGCGGCGAAGGCTGCGCCCGATTCGCGGCCGAAGCGTGGCGCCGTGGAACGCGCGGCAGGCGAGCTATCGCCGGGTGAAGTGGTCGGGATGCTCGATGCGTATGCCCTGGTCCAGGCGCAGGACGCACTTCAACTCAACGACTCGCAGTACGGCACCTTCGTCAACCGGCTGAAGAACCTGCAGCAGACGCGCCGACGGAATCAGCAGGCGCGCAATCAAATCGTACAAGAACTGCGGCGGCTGGCCGGACCGCAGGCGGCGGTACCTGTCGACGAAGCCGCCGTTCGCGATCAGCTCAAGGCGCTTCGGGATCACGACGAGCGGTCGACCGCCGATATGCGCCGTGCGTATGACGCCCTTGATGAGGTGCTCGACGTTCGACAGCAGGCCCGGTTCCGGATCTTCGAGGAAACGATGGAACGACGGAAGATGGACCTGCTGATGCGAGCCCGGCAGGGTGCGGCCGCGCGACGGGGCCAGGGCGGACAGTAGTTCCCTGACCAAATTCCCGGAGCCTTGCTACAATCGAATCTATGAGCAGGCGTTCCATCGCGTGGGTGCTCGGCGCCGTCCTCGCCGTCGCGCCCCTGGTGGCCCAGGGACGTCTGTCCCGCGAGGACGCGGATCGCTTCCAGTCCAAGCTGACCAGGATCGTCGCCTACGGAAACACGCCGACGGTGAAAGCCGCAAAGCCGCAGAGCACGCCGGTGACTGATAACGAGGTCAACTCGTACCTCAAGTACAACGCCGGCAGTCAGGTTCCCACCGGGATCGTCGATCCGGTGCTCAACGCGCTTGGCGAGGGTCGAGTATCGGGGCGGGCGGTCGTCGATCTCGATGCGGTTCGAACGCAGAAGAAGCGCGGGTGGCTCGATCCGCTCGGCTACCTGACAGGCCGGCTACCGGTGACCGCCTCGGGCGTGCTGACCACCAAGGAAGGGCAAGGGCAGTTCGTCCTGCAGTCGGCGGAGATCTCGGGCGTCACCATTCCCAAGAGCGTCCTCCAGGAACTGTTGTCGTACTACTCGAAGTCCAAAGAAAACCCGGAGGGCATCAATATGGATGCGCCCTTCGAACTGCCATCGCGCATCAGGGAAATCAAAGTCGGCACGGGAACATCCACTGTCGTCCAGTAACGCGAGTCGCGAACCGCGAGCCGCTTTCAATCAGCAATCAGCGATCAACAATCAGCAATAACGTGATTCCACTCGACACGCCACTTCAATTCTTGAAGGGCGTTGGACCCAGGCGCGCCGCAGATCTGCAGCGCGTCGGCCTCTCCACGATCGAGGATCTGCTCGACCGGTTCCCCATCCGGTACGAGGATCGCGGCACGTTTCGGACGATTGCGTCCCTGCGCCCGGCGACCGCGGCCTCGGTCGCCGGCGAGGTCATCTCGTGCGGGATCCGTCCCACCCGGCGGCCGCGGTTCAAGATTTTCGAGATGCTGGTCCGAGACCAGACCGGAGCCCTTCGCGCCGTCTTTTTCAATCAGCCATTCCTCAACGACGTCTTCCATCCGCACCAGCGGGTCATCCTGTTCGGCCGCCTGGAGCTCACGCCCCACGGCATGCAGATGCAGAATCCGCAATACGAAATCTTGAAAACGGACGCGGACGCGGAAGGAACGGATTCCGACGACGAGACACTGCACACCGGGCGGATCGTGCCGATTTACGAAAAGACCGGTGCACTGACCGCCAAGATGCAGCGCGTCATCGTGCATCAGGCGCTGTCTCAGCTGCCCCCCACCGTGGCCGATCCGTTGCCCGCCGACGTCCGAGCGAGGCAGCAGCTCGTCGATCGCCGAACCGCCCTGCTCGAAGTGCACTTTCCCTCGGCGGGAACGCCGATCGAGGCGCTGAACGCATTCCGGTCGCCGGCTCAGCACCGGCTGATCTTTGAAGAGTTCTTTCTGTTTCAGCTCGGGCTCGTTCTTCGCCGCCGGCGGTCGGACGCCGAGCGCAAGCCGCGTTCGGCGATCGTGACCGATGACATTCGTGAATCCGCGCGGCGAGTGCTGCCGTTCAAGCTCACCGGCGATCAGAAAAAGGTGATCGCCGAGATCGTCGAGGACATGAAGCGGCCCCAGCCCATGAATCGGTTGCTGCAGGGAGACGTCGGCTCGGGCAAAACCATCGTCGCGCTGATCGCCTCGATCGTGGCGATGGAGAACGGCTTCCAGGTCGCCTTCATGGCGCCGACCGAGATCCTTGCCGAGCAGCACTTCATCACCATTCGCAAGCTGCTCGAATCGTCACGCTTTCGCGTTGCCCTGTTGACCGGAGCCACGCCGGCGAAGAAACGACGTGAGGTGCAAGCGGAACTGGCCGGCGGTTCGATTCACCTGGTCGTCGGCACACACGCGCTGGTCGAGGATCCGGTTGCCTTCCACGAGCTCGGCCTCGTGATCATCGACGAGCAGCATCGCTTCGGCGTGCTGCAGCGGGCGACGCTTCGTGCGAAAGGCTTGCGGCCGGACGTGCTCGTGATGACGGCGACGCCCATTCCACGGACGCTCGCGTTGACGACCTACGGCGATCTCGACGTATCGGTGATGCGGGAAATGCCACCCGGACGGTACCCAATCAAGACCATCGCGAAACCGGAATCGCGCCGCGACGAAATCTACGACTTCATCCGCAAGCAGGTCGATTCGGGACGGCAGGCGTACGTGATTTACCCGCTGGTCGAAGAATCCGAGAAGGTCGATCTGAAGGCCGCAACCGAGATGGCCGACCATCTCGCGCAGGACATCTTCCCGACCTATCGCGTCGCCTTGCTCCACGGGCGGATGAAACCCGAGGCGAAGGAGCGAGTCATGAGCGCGTTCGCTCGCGGCGAGTTCGACGTCCTTGTGTCGACGACGGTCGTCGAGGTCGGCGTCGACGTCTCGAACGCCTCGGTGATGCTGGTCGAGCATGCCGAGCGCTTCGGGTTGTCCCAGCTCCACCAACTGCGCGGGCGCGTCGGGCGGGGCTCGCACCAGTCCTACTGCATTCTCTTGTATCAATATCCGCTGACCGAACAGGGCCGCGCCCGCCTCAAGGCGCTGACCGACACGACCGATGGGTTCGAGATAGCCGAGCGCGATCTCGAGCTCCGCGGTCCGGGCGACTTTTTCGGCACGCGTCAGTCCGGCATGCCGACGCTTCGCGTCGGTGACCTCGTTCGCGATCACCAGGTCATGGAAGCGGCGCGCCGCGAAGCGGTTCACGCGCTCGACGACGAGCGTCAGGCGGCAACGCTGGCGGCGTTCGTGCGCACGAACTGGGAGCAGCGGTTCGGCTTGGTGGGGGTGGGGTAATTATTTCTAGGTTCCGCCAGGTTCTACAGGGTTCTACGGGGTTCCACAGGGTTCGTTCACTCCGCACCGCGTCGAACCCTCGAACCTTGAGCGAACGAACCTTGTAGAACCCGTGGAACCTTGTAGAACCTTTAGATGCGTATTGTTGCCGGACGTCTGAAAGGTCGCCGGATCGACGCACCCAAATGGGAAGGCTTACGCCCGACATCCGACAAACTCCGCGAGACGTTGTTCAACGTCCTCGCGCCGAGAATTGAAGGGGCGCGCGTGCTGGACGGCTTCGCCGGCACCGGTGCGGTCGGAATCGAAGCGTTGAGCCGTGGCGCCGCCCACGTGACGTTTGTCGAGCGCGATCCTCGGGCGGTGACGCTCATCGAAGCCAACCTCCGGCGCTGCGGTGTCGCCGACCGCTATGCTATTATCCGCGTGAGGTTTGCCGGCACAGAAGCGCGCCTGGCATCGGAATCGTTCGACGTGATTTTTCTCGATCCGCCATACGGCGCAACCGAGTTGCTGCCGGCGATCGATGCCGCTGAGTCTCTCGTCCAGGCACACACGCTGCTCATCGTGGAACACGCACGGCGAGACGCGTCGCCCGAGTCGAGAGGTGGCCTGGTTCGGACGCGACTGCTGACGTCGGGCGACAGCGCGCTGTCGTTTTACGGTCATCAGACGACGGTCGCGGGTTGAATCGGGGTAACTGATGCTTTCGCCGCAGGGCAACGCCGATGCTTAACGTTGTCGCCATTTATCCCGGATCGTTCGATCCGTTGACCAATGGGCACGTCGACATCATTCGCCGTGGCGCGCACCTGTTCGATCGCATCATCATTGCCGTGCTCATCAACCTCGAAAAGGCGCCGCTCTTCACCGTTCCGGAACGCGTGGCGATCGCGCGCGAGGTATTTGCCGGCAACGCCAATGTCGAGGTGGACACTTTCGACGGGCTGCTCGTGGATTACGCTCGGAAACGCGGTGCCGGCGTCATCGTGAAAGGCCTGCGCGCCGTCTCCGACTTCGAGTTCGAACTGCAGATGGCGCTGATGAATCGGAAGCTGAACCCCGAGGTCGAAACGGTGTTCATGATGCCGACGCAGCCATACACGTATGTCAGCTCGCGGCTGGTGAAAGAAGTCGTTGCCCTTGGCGGATCGGTGCACGGACTGGTCCCCGAGAGCGTGGAAAAGCGGTTGCGCGAGAAAAAGCTCGCGCGGGAAACATTGAGGGCCTGAAGTGATGCTCGCAGAACGAACAAAGCGGATCGCTGTCTCTCCGACAATGAAGGTGGCCGCGGAAGCCCTGAAACTCAAGGCGCAGGGGGTGGACATCGTCGATTTCGGCGCCGGGGAGCCGGACTTTCCAACGCCGAAACATATCGGCGCCGCCGCGCACGCCGCGATCGAGGCCAACTTCACCAAGTACACGACGAATTCGGGGACCGATGAGCTGAAGCGGGCGGTGTGCGCACGCTACAAGACCGACTACGGGATCGAATACTCGCCGGCGGAAACCATCATCACCGCGGGCGGGAAGCAGGCGCTCTACAACGCGGCGATGTGCCTGTTCGGCGCCGGCGACGAGGTCATCACCCACATGCCCGGGTGGCCGACCCTGGTCGAACAGATCAAGCTGGCCGACGCGACGCCCGTCATCGTGCACACGCATGCGGAAGACGGCTTCACCGTGCGGGCCGAACCGATTGTCGCGGCGATCACTCCTCGCACGCGGGGAATCATCATCAACTCGCCGGGCAATCCGACGGGCGCGCTGATTTCGGAAGCGGACATGACGGCGATCGCCAACGAAGCGGCGGCGCGCGGCATCTGGATCCTTCTCGATCTGTGTTACGACAAGTTGATCTACGACGCCACGCCGCACAACCTGCCGCGGGTACTGTTCGAGCGGCTGCGCGACCATGCGGTCCTGTGCGGGTCGGCGTCAAAGGCGTACGCGATGACCGGCTGGCGCTGCGGCTGGGCGGTGGGGCCGGCGGCGCTCATCGGCGCGTGTAACGCGCTCCAGAGTCACTCGACGTCGAACGTCTGCTCGATCACGCAAAAGGCGGTCACCGCCGCGCTGAACGGTCCGCAGGACTGCGTGACCGAGATGCTCGACGAATACCGGCGGCGGCGTGATCAGGTGTGTCAGTGGCTGTCTGCCGAATCGCGGATCCGGCTTGTCAAACCGGCCGGGGCCTTCTACCTGTTCCCCGACGTCTCCGAGTTCCTCTCACCGGACGGCATTCGTACGACCGGTCAGCTGGCCCAGGCGCTGCTCGACGACGTGCGCGTGGCGTTGACGCCGGGTGAAGCGTTCGATGCACCAGGATTCCTGCGCATCTCCTACGCGACGTCGATCGACGATCTGAAACGCGGCACCGAGCGTCTCCTGACGTTCATGCGATCGCTCGAAAGCCGGAAGGCCGTCGCGGGGTGATCGCGCCGGCCCTCGTCGAGGCCGCTGTCGACGCGTTGATCGCACAGCTTGGCGCGGCGTACGTCAGGACCGACGAGACCTCACGCACGATCTACGGGACGGACGCGCTGAAGCGCGGCCGTCCCGCCGACGTCGTCGTTTTTCCCTCCACCGCCGAGCAAGTCGCGGCCGTCGTCCGCATTTGCGCGGAGCGCCGCATCCCGATCGTTCCCCGCGGCGGCGGGACCGGCTACACCGGCGGATCGGTTCCTCTGCAGGGCGGCGTCGTGCTGTCGCTCGAACGCATGAACCGCATCCTCGAAATTGACGAGGCCAATCTCCTCGCCATCGTCGAACCCAACGTCATCACCGGCGATCTGCAGGACGCCGTCGAGAAGGTCGGCCTGTTCTATCCGCCCGACCCGGCGTCGCTTCGGCAATCAGTGATTGGCGGAAACGTCGCGGAATGTGCGGGCGGGCCTCGCGCGTTCAAGTACGGCACGACGAAGCGCTACGTCCTCGGCCTCGAAGCGGTGCTGCCAACTGGCGAGATCGTCAGGACCGGCGGCAAGGTCGTCAAGAACGTTGTCGGCTACGACCTGACGCAGTTGATCGCCGGATCCGAAGGCACACTCGCGATCATCACCAAGATCATCCTGCGTCTGGTCCCGAAACCGCCGGTGCAGACGGCGTTGCGGGCGACGTTCCCTGACGTCGAGTCGTCGGTCGCTGCGGTGATCAATATCATCCGCGCGCGCGTCGTGCCCGCCGCACTGGAACTGATTGACGGCGACTCGCTCGAAGCGGTCGCGCGAAACCTGCAGGTCCGCTCGCTCGCGCCCGAGGGCACCGAGGCGCTGCTGCTGATCGAGGTGGACGGCATCCGCGAGGCGGTGGCGGAAGAGGCGACCCTGGTCGAAGAGGCGTGCCGGGCAGCCGGCGCCACCGAGGTGCTTCGTGCGCGCGACGAGCACGAGCGCCAGGAGCTGTGGCGCGTGCGCCGCGAGCTCTCGATGTCGCTGAAGATGATTGCCTCGCTGAAATTCAACCACGATGTGGTCGTGCCGAAGGGACGCATCCCGGAGTTGTTCGCGCTGGTCCGCGGCATCCGTGAGCGGTTCAGACTCCGCGTGCCGTGCTTTGGCCACGCGGGCGACGGCAACATCCATGTCAACATCATGGTCGACAAGGACAACGCCGAAGAGATCGCGCGCGCGCACGAAGCCGAACGCGCGCTGTTCGAGGGCGTCGTCGCGCTCGAAGGATCGATCAGCGGTGAGCATGGAATCGGATTCGCCAAGGCGCCGTTTCTCCCGATCGAGTTGTCCGCCGAGGAGATCGCGTTGATGCAGCGGGTCAAGCGCGCGTTCGATCCCGAGGGCATCCTGAATCCGGGCAAGATGTTTCCGTAGCGCCCCGGAGACGTCCCCGGCCAAGATCCAGCGCGCCCGGCAATCTGGCGCCGCGCTCTGATAAAATCAACCATCCATGCTTGGACGACTAGCCAGTATCGGCGTCATCGCGGTGCTCTCGCTCTCGCCGCCACAAAGCCAGGCCGACGAGGTCGCAGCGCTGAAGCGCGAGATTCAGGCGCTCAAGGAGAAGCAGGCCTCGATGGATCGGGACCTGCAGCTCATCAAGTCGCTTCTCCAGAGCCTGGTGCAGCGCGCCCAGGCCCCCGAAGATACCTTCATCGACAAGACCGTCACCATCGATGAGGCGCCGACCAAGGGGAATGCGGCGGCCAAGGTTACCCTCGTCGAGGTATCCGATTATCACTGCCCGTTCTGCCGCCGGCAGAATCTCCAGACGATGCCGCAGGTCCTGGCGGACTACGTGAACTCGGGCAAAGTGAAGTACGTATTCATCGACTATCCGATCGCGCAGCTGCACCCGGACGCGTTCAAGTCGCATGAAGCGGCGGCGTGTGCCGGCGATCAGGGAAAGTACTGGCAGATGCACGATCTGCTGTTCACGAATACGCCCGCTCGGGATGCGTCGCAGCTGACGGCGAACGCCGGCATGCTGGGGGTGGACACCAAGAAGTTCGAGACGTGCCTGAACGACGGCAAGGGAGGTCCGCATGCGGCGGCGATCCGCGCCAGCATCGCGCGCATGCAGCAGCTTGGCGTCGAGGGTACGCCGCTGGTGTTGATCGGGTTGACCCCGGCGCCGGGCACGCCGATGAAGGTGATTGCCTCGGTCTACGGCGCGAAGCCGTATCCGGAGTTCAAGACCGCACTCGATAAAGTGCTCGCGCAAGCGCGCTGATATCCCCTCACAACGTCCGCAATCGCCGCGTCCCCGGCACGAACGGCGTCGACGTAATCTGCCCGTCGAACCCGGCGCCCCAGCGACCCGGAATCGTCGTCCCGCAATCGGGACAGGCTCCTGCCGGTGTCAGCCGGTAGTCCTGAATGAAGTAGCCGTAGCGCTCGACGAGCAGCGCGTGACAGTGATGACACCGAGTGTGCTCGAGATCGCCGACGCGACCGGGAAGATTGCCGGCATAGACGTAGCGCAGCCCGTTTCGCGCCCCGATCGACGCCGCGTTCATCAGCATCTCCGGCGTGGTGTTCTCCGGATCGTTCATCCGGTAGTCTTTGTGAAAGGCGGTCACGTGCCACGGGATGTCGGGAGAAACACTTGCGAGAAACGTCGTCAGCCGTTCGAGCTCGTCGGCCGAATCGTTGAAGCCCGGGATCAGCAGCGTGACGATCTCGACCCAGATGCCCATCCCATGCAGCGCACGGATCGTGTAGAGGATCGGATCGATGCGGCCGCCGAGCTGCCGGTAATGACGATCGTCGAAGCTTTTCAGATCGACCTTGTAGACATCGATCCACGGCCGGAGGTACTCGAGCACGCGCGCAGTGCCGTTGCCGTTCGACACGTAGGCGGTCATCAGACCGGCGCCGCGCGCGACCTTGAAAATCTCGACCGCCCACTCGCTGGTGATCAGCGGTTCGTTGTAGGTGCTCACCATGGCCCGCGCGCCAAGCCGCTTCGCTTCCGCGACGAGCGCGTCCGGCGACACGTCGATCGGCGGCGCAATGGCTTGCGGATCGCGCAGCGCCTGAGACGTGACCCAGTTCTGGCAGTAGGAGCAATGCAGGTCGCAGCCGAGCATCCCGAAGCTGAACGCGAGCGCTCCAGGACGGACGTGGAAGAACGGCTTTTTCTCGATCGGATCGCACTGAATCCCGCCGACGTAGCCCCAAGGCACGCGAAGGTGACCGCCACGATTGATGCGCACCTTGCACACGCCCACCGCGCCGTCGGGAATCGGGCACTCGTGCCCGCACGCGTAACAGCGCACGCGGTCCTTCGAGATGGATTCGACCAGCTCAGGCGCTGCCTCGGCGGTTCTGACCTCGAGCACTTCGGCGAGAGAGGCCATACAAGAGATTGTACGGCGTGCACACCTTTTTGACTTTTAACTTTTAACTCGTCACTTTTAACTCTTACCAATGCCCCCCAAAACCGTCGCGGTGATCGGCGCCTCGAGCAATCGCAACAAGTTCGGCAACAGGGCCCTGCGTGCGTACGAGCGCCAGGGGTACACCGTCCTCGCCATCAATCCGAACGAGAAAGAGGTTGAGGGTCATCGAACCTACCCGTCAGTGCTTGATGTGCCCGGCCCGATCGACATCGCCACCGTTTACGTGCCGCCAGAGATTGGCGTGGTGGTGATGGAGGAGCTGGCCAGAAAGCAGATACCCGAGGTCTGGCTGAACCCCGGCGCAGACGACCCGCTCGTCGTCGCCCGCGCCCGCGAGCTCGGGCTCAAAACCATACAGGCCTGCAGCATCATTGCGATCGGGGAACGGCCATACTGAATCCCTCATCACTAATCACTGATCCTGAATCCCTCATCCCGAATCCTGAATCTCTAATCCCCAAATCCTGAATCCCTGAATCCTTCGGATCCGAGGCCTACCAACCGCCGACGCGGGGCGAGGGTTCGGATTGATTCCAGGATTGAAAGATTCGACGGATGAGGGATTCAGAGATGAGGGATTCGGGATGAGGGATTCGGGATGAGGGATTCGGGATCAGCGATGAGGGATGAGGGATCAGGGATTCCTTGACACCGGTACCTGAACCCCCTATACTGCCGGGAGCACAACACTTCCGCATATATCCGCCGTAGCCGCGGAGCCTCCTGATAAATTTCACAATCCCGCTCCGCACACCATAAGCAGCAAGGTCAACAGCGTTTACGACACAACTTCAAACCGACCGACAGCGCCAGTAGTCTCATGCCATCGAACAAACGCACTTCCGGGCGTCAGCCCGTCGTCGAGAACGACACGATTGAACAACCGAACGGCGAGCAGCCGGCCGAATCAGCACCGGCCCCTGAGAGCGCCCCACCGCCTCGAAGGAGCGACCAACCGCCGCCCCAGCGGAGCGGTGACGGCGCCGCACCGCCGCGAGCCGATGGGGCTCCCGCCGCCGCGCCGCCGCCGCAGGCCCGATCCGAAGGAGGCGCGCCGCCGCAGCGCTCCGGAGAGGACAATCGTCGAGGACGCGGCCTCAACATCACCGACCTGAAGGACAAGAGCATTCAGCAGCTCACCCAGATCGCGAAGGACCTTAACGTTGCCGGCGCAACCGGCATGCGCAAGCAGGAACTCATCTTCCAGATCCTGAAGGCCCAGACCGAGCAGAGCGGGTTCATCTTCTCGGAGGGGGTGCTCGAAGTACTGCCTGATGGCTTCGGATTCCTGCGGGCGCCCGACTACAACTATCTGCCCGGCCCTGACGACATTTACGTCTCGCCGTCGCAGATACGCAAATTCGATCTCCAGACCGGAGACACGGTCTCGGGACAGATCAGGCCGCCCAAGGAAGGGGAGCGCTACTTCGCGCTCATCAAGGTCGAGGCCGTCAATTTCGAGTCGCCGGAGCAGGCGCGCGACAAACTGTTCTTCGAAAACCTGACGCCGCTCTATCCGCAGGAACGATTCATTCTCGAAACGACCTCCGATCAGCTCTCAGGCCGCGTGATGGATCTGATGGCGCCGATCGGCAAGGGACAGCGTGGCCTGATCGTCGCCCCGCCGCGCACCGGAAAAACGATGCTGCTGCAGAGCATCGCGCAGTCGGTGGCCAAGAACCACCCGGAAGTGTTCCTGATCGTGCTGCTCATCGACGAGCGTCCTGAAGAAGTCACCGACATGCAGCGCTCGGTCAACGGCGAGGTAATCTCCTCAACCTTCGACGAGCCGGCGCAACGGCACGTGCAGGTCGCGGAGATGGTGATCGAGAAGGCGAAGCGGCTCGTCGAGCACAAGAAAGACGTGCTCATCCTGCTCGACTCGATCACGCGCCTGGCCCGCGCCTACAACTCCGTCATTCCGCCGTCGGGCAAGGTGCTCTCCGGCGGTCTCGATTCGAACGCGCTACAGAAACCGAAGCGCTTCTTCGGTGCCGCGCGCAACATCGAGGAAGGGGGCTCGCTCACCATCATCGCGACCGCCCTCATCGACACCGGTTCCCGAATGGACGACGTGATCTTCGAAGAATTCAAGGGCACCGGCAACATGGAAATCCATCTCGACCGGAAGCTCACCGACAAGCGAGTGTTTCCCTCCATCGACATGCAGAAGAGCGGCACGCGCAAAGAAGAACTGCTCCTGCCGCGCGAGGACCTCAACCGCGTGTGGGTACTCCGTAAGGTGCTCAATCCGCTGTCGGCGGTTGAAGCGATGGAGCTGCTGCTCGACAAGATGGGGAAGACCAAGTCAAACCAGGACTTCCTCGCATCCATGCAGAAGATGGGGTAGCACCCGGGTTCCACCGGGTTCTGCAAAGCTCTACCGGGTTCTGCAGGGTTCGTTCTGCTACGGGGTTCGGTGGAGGGTCAGACTCACCGACGCAGCCGTGCCTTCGCGCAGGCTGACCTTCGTCGCGCTGTCCTGTAACGTCTTCAGGAAGTCGGGATCGTCCCACGCTCCCGTTTGCGCGTAGTCGACCGGCGCGACCAGGTAGTCACCAGGCGGAACAAATTTGATTTCGAACAGGCCAGTCATATCGGGCCGCGCACTGCGGACGAGCCGTGAGCCCTCGCCCCATTTCGATGAATCATCTGGAAACAGAATGACGGTCCCTTCGGCGGGCTGCAACTTTTCGTCTACGAGCTGACCTCGCAGCGTCGGAAATTTGTTGGTGATCACGATCGTCACCCCTTCGATGCTCTGCCCGCTTCTCACGTCAATCGGACCGTCCGCGTAATCCTTTCCGTCAGACGCGATTTCCTTGACCGCCCAACCCGAAGCCAGAGGTGCGACTGAAAGCCGCTGCAGCCCGACGACGTCGGTCACTTCGAACGAACCATCGTCTCTGACACGGCCGTTGTCCTCCGTGAAACGCTGGTAGGTGGAATCCGGATCCAGGGGGCGTGCCGACACACGAAGCTGCGCACCCGTGCGGGATGACGACGAGACGGCGCCGGCCGCCATCGGCGCCAGTCCTCCGTCTGTCACCAGGCGACCGCTGATCGTGCCGCTGGCGCCGGTCACGAGCGAGACGCCCTCGACGTCGGCGCCCAGAACGGTCACGACCGCCGTCGCACCTTCGACCGCACGACCCTTGTCGCCCGCTGTCCGGATCGTCAGCTTGTAATCACCGGGGGCGATGTCTTTGATCGTGAAGGTCCCATCAGCGTTGACTTTCGCGCCAGCGAAGCCGAACGACGACGACATATTCGGCCCGGCGAACTCCTGGGACAGGTTGATCGATTCTCCCGCCAGCGGGGCGCCGTTCGACGACATCGCCGTGCCGCTGATCGTGGCCACCCGGCCTGGCACCATGCTGAAGTCGATGCCGGACAGCTCGCGCCCGAGCGCGAGCTTGACCGCCTGCGCGTTCGCAACCACGAGTGTCCCGCTGAAGTATGTCGGCCCGAACCCGACCCGTTCTTTGTCGTTGCCTTCGACGGTCCACGAGTCGCGCGTTGTGCCCATGACGTAGTAGTCGCCGGGCGTCAGGCCGATGAGGCGGTACTCACCCGTGTCGTCGGTTCGAACCATTCCCCCGACTGGAACCATCCGCTTTCGACCGCGGAAATAGCGCGCTTGCATCGGAAATACCGTCACGCCGGCGAGCGGCTCGCCGATCTCGTCACTCACGCGCCCGCTGATGACCGACATGCGCGGCAGGGCAAAGTCGATGCGGTCGACGGTTTGACCGTCGGAAAGCTGCAGCGGTCTGCCGGCTTCACCAGGACGCCGCTGCCCGTATTGAAGCCCAAGGAACCCGGCCCGGGCGGCCGACACCGTGTATCGTCCGGCGGGCAGTTCCTTGATCTCGAAGGTCCCCTGCGTGCCCGTGCTCACCGTACGCGACTCGCCGAGCTCCGGCGCGGACACGCTGATCTGCACCCGTCGCAACGGGCGCTCACCATCTGCGGTGACGACTCGTCCTTTAATCACCGCCGTGCCTTTCTTGGTCTCGGGGGTCGCGTCGCGTGGCGGTGTCGCAGACCTGGCGCCGAACGTCTGACTCGCACCGGCTCCCTGTAGCGCGATCGCGCAGAAAAGGGTCGCAACAAGCAATTGCATGGCGTCTCCTGGCTCAATACAAACCGAATGGAGTGGACATGTCTCAGTGACCAACTGCTTTCAAAACCCTAGCACCCAAAGTGGCAAACGAGCGCGCGAGTGAGCCCACGCGAGCGGAGCGGGGCTTGCGGGTCCCCGCGAGCGAGCGTGTAAGGGAGTCCGAGGGGCGAAGCCCCTCGCCGCAGAAAAAGGGTCGCAAGAAGCAATTGCATGAGCGACTCCAGGCTCAATACAAACCGACACAAATCGACGTGTCTCAGTGACCAACTGCTTTCAAAACCCCAGCACCCAAAGTGGCGAACGAGCGCGCGAGTGAGCCCACGCGAGCGGAGCGGGGCTTGCGGGCCCCCGCGAGCGAGCGTGTAAGGGAGTCCGAGGGGCGAAGCCCCTCGCCGCAGAAAAAGGGTCGCAAGAAGCAATTGCATGGGCGACTCCAGGCTCAATACAAACCGACACAAATCGACGTGTCTCAGTGACCAAGTGCTTTCAAAACCCCAGCACCCAAAGTGGCGAACGAGCGCGCGAGTGAGCCCACGCGAGCGGAGCGGGGCTTGCGGGCCCCCGCGAGCGAGCGTGTAAGGGAGTCCGAGGGGCGAAGCCCCTCGGAGTAATAAAGACACCAGTCGGGCGGGATCCTCTCACACGAGAGGCCGGCAGGCAGAATCAGCCGGGCTGCGATTCGGTCGCGCGTGAGCGCGCGCTATCCTGCGTCACGTTCTCAGGAAGTTCGTGCAGAAACCATACGCACCGGGTGTCGTGCTCGAGGCGCCGCCCGCTCAGCTTCACCTTTCGGGGACGACGTTCTCTGGGGCGGACGGTGATATCGACGTCGACCATGGAGACACCCGGCGCGTCGCCGATCGAGCGTAGGGCGCCGAACAGCGCCGTGCGATCGAGGACAAACAACATCAGCGGTTTGCCCGCAAGGTGGTACCGGCCGATGTTCAGCAACTGCGACGCCGCTTCGTTTCCCTTGTCAATCACACCGGCGTGATCGGTCCAAATGACCGCCAAGGGAAGAGCATCGGCAAACTCCTCCAGCGCGTGTTGCGCCGCGTCCCCTTTTTCCCGAAGCGACGTCAACTCTTCGACCTGCTGATGGAGCGCTTCGTTGGCGACCTGCAGCTCTTCGAGCGCGGTGGACAATTCCTGCAGCGCGGATTTCGTCAGCGGGGAAGGCTTCTCAACAATCCGTTCCGCCCTTCGTTGCAGCTCAGCGAGGCGGCTGACCGCCGTTGCCGTCCGGAGCGTAAGACTGTGTAGAGTTCCCATGGTGGTCTCGCTTTTAATCGACAAAAGACGAGGTTACCGACTCAACCTATCGACCTACATTATTGGAAAAAGTCGCAGCTCGGTCAACTAACAGTCCGCCTTGCAAATCCTGGCAGAACGGCGCAGAGTGAGGTACGGAACCTGCACGGCCGTACACCGTGGCTACTCACGACATTGTCGTTATGGGTGCGTCCGCTGGAGGCGTCGAAGCGCTCAGTACCGTGATCGCGGGACTGCCGCGCGATCTTCGTGCGGCGGTTCTGGTGGTACTGCACCTCGCTCGCGGCCGCAGCATGCTGCCCGAGATCCTCTCGCGCGCCAGCCGCCTGCGCGCCGTCCATCCTGAAGATGGCGATCCGCTCGAATACAGCAAGGTGTACGTGGCGCGACCCGATCATCACCTGATCGTCGAGCCCGGCAAAGTCCGAGTCGTCCACGGCCCGACCGAAAATGGCTGCCGGCCGGCGGTCGATCCGCTGTTCCGATCGGCCGCTCGCGTGTATGGTCCGCGTGTGATCGGCATCGTCCTGACCGGGGCGTTGGACGACGGCACGGCTGGGTTGGCAGCCGTCAAGGAGGCAGGCGGCGTGGCGATTGTCCAGGATCCGGACGAGGCCTTTGCCCCCAGCATGCCAAGCAGCGCCCGCGCGCTGGTCGCGGTCGATCACGTGATGCCGGTCCGGGAAATGGGCTTGTTGATCACGGAGTTGACCAGCGAAGAAAGCGGCGCGATCGCGTTCAGGACCACTGCTCCGCATGTCGCCGCGATGGAATCGGATCTCGCGCCGCCCAACCTGGCGCTCCACGAGAGCGATCGGCCGGGAAAGGTCTCGGTCTTCACCTGTCCGGAGTGTCACGGCACGCTCTGGGAAGCCGACGAACGGGGAATCGTCCGATTCCGCTGCCGGGTTGGGCACGTGTATTCCGCCGAAAGCATGCTGGCAGCGCAGACCGATTCGGTCGATCGCGCGCTGTGGACCGCGTTGCGGTCACTTGAAGAGCGCGCCGCGCTGACTCACCGCTTGGCCCAACGGGCCGAACAACGGAAACATAAGTGGGTGGCGCGGGCGTTTGCGGAACGAGCCGAGGCCGCGGACAGCCATGCCGCGGTACTCCGAGAGCTCCTGATCAGCAGGGCGCTGCTGCACGAAGTGCCCGACAGCGAATCTGACTCGCCGAAAGAAGTCGAACCGGTGCCCGACAAATGATTGTCTAGTTGCCAGGCGGGCCCTCTTCGTCCATCAGCATGATCACGCCAGCGTTGTGCCCGTCGGCTGAATTCAGGTTGGAGACGGAGACGACGCAGTCAATCGTCTTTCCACGCCGGGTCAGCGCTCGAACTGACTTTTCAACTATCGACTGCTCACCGTTCATCACCGATCGGATTGGCTGAGCCAGCTGCTCCACGGGGAGCCCGATATCGAGGCTCTGAAACTGGGCACCGATCGCTTCATCGGCGCGCATGCCCCACAAATCCTCCGACTGCCGGTTCCAGACCTGAATGCGGTAGTCGCGATCGAGAACGACCACCGCGGATCGAAGGCTGCTGAAGATGGACTCGAGATAAGAATTGAGGAGGTCCGCATCCATGCTCCGGGTCCGGAGTTCGTCGTTCATCGTCTGCAACTCTTCGTTGGTGGACTGCAGTTCCTCGTTCATGGTCTCGAGCTCTTCATTCGTCGACTGCAGCTCCTCATTCGTCGTCTCCAGCTCCTCGACCGTCGACTGCAGCTCTTCGTTTGTGGTCTCGAGCTCCTCGTTCGTCGATTGCAGTTCGTCGTAGGCGGTCTCGAGTTCCTGCTTCGACGCGTGCAACTCAGCCTGCAAGTGATGCAAGGACGTGGCATCGCTGAAGACGATCCGCATGCCCAGCATTGCCCGCTGATCGTCGAAGATCGGCGCCACCGTGACGTCGAAGTACCGCGGCTGTCCGGCCACGAAGTGATGGATTTCTTTGATCGTCACCTCGCGCTGTTCGGCGACGACGCGATCCATGGCGCTGCGGAGATCGACGGGCCGGTACGACACTTCGAGTTCCTGGAGCGGCCGGCCGACATCCACCGTGGCGACGGCAAACTGTTGTCGAGCGCCAGCGCTCGCCGACACCAGCGTCCCGGTCGAATCGACCACGAGTTGCGCCGTCGTATCCGCATCAAACGCCGCCTGCCGCAATCGCGAGACCGCCCCCGAACCGTTCGTCATAGCGTCGCGCCCGGGCAAAAGGAGTGAGCCAATCCGATCGCGATGGTGCGCTCGGGCGTTGACTCGGAAGATCCGGTGCGGCAGGTCCACCGGCACGAACATGGCGGCGTGGCTGAACAGCATTTCCGCGCGGCCGAGAACCAGAAACCCGTGGCCGTTCAACGAGAACGAGAACCGGCCCAAGATACGCCTCTGCGCCTCCGCATTGAAGTACATCAATGTATTGCGGCAGAGCAGCAGATCGATTCGCGAGATTGGCGCATCCTGCAGAAGGTCGAGACGGCCGAACATCACGGCGCGCCGCAGCTCGCGGTTCATCGTCGCGGTCGGGCCGTCGATCGTAAAGTAGCGCTCGGCAAATCCGGTCGGCAGATCTTCGACGTCCTTGACGCTGAATACGGCGCGGCGTCCTTCTTTCAACGCCTCTTCGTCGACATCCGTGGCATAGATCTTCGCCCGCTCGCGGACGCCATCGATGCCGAACTTCTCGGCCAGCAGCATCGCGACCGAATAGGCTTCCTGCCCGGAGGCCGATCCCGCACTCCAGATGCGAAGCGGCTCCGAGTCGGATCGATTCTCGATCAACTGCGGCAACACCGCAGTGTCGAGATACGTCCACACGTCGGGATCGCGGAAGAACCCTGTGACGTTGATGAGGATCGTATTGAAGAGCGCGGCGAACTCGTCCGGGTGCAGCTCCAGATAATCGAGGTAGGCGTCAAGCGTTGGGGCTGCCACCGCTTGCATGCGCTTGATCACGCGGCGCTGCAGGCTGGTTTGTTTATACGCGGTGAAGTCAACCCCGCGGGTCTCACGCAAATGCTCGAGCAGCTGTTCGAAGCTTTCCGACTCTGATGGTGTCGTCATCGATGGGAAGGCCAGCGTACCACGCCGGGAGACCTGTACGCGCTACTCTTTCGCGGTGATGGGAACCGTCATGCGAAACCGGGCCCCTTGCCCACGCCCGCCGCTGAACGCGCCGATCTCGCCGTTATGAAGTTCGACGATGCCTCGGACAAGCGCCAGACCGATTCCGAACCCTTCGCTGCTCTCGCGGCCGCGCCAGAACGGCTCGAAAATACTCTTGAGATCTTCCGAGGCGATACCCTGCCCGGTATCGTCCACCGAAATCGCGGCAGCGTCCCGCTCAACCCTCAACGACACGGTCACGTGGCCATTGCGAGGTGTATAGCGGATGGCGTTGGCCAGCAGATTGGACAGCGCCTGGTGAAGACGACTCGCATCGCCGAGGACGTTGACCGGAGTGTCGGGAATGCTCGACTCGACCGAGATGCCCGCTCGCTCGGCCGCGAGTTCGACGGTGTCGAGCGCGTCCTCGATCACGATCCGAATGTCGAGCGGTACGCAGTCGACGCGCAGCGTCTTGAGCGTCAGGCGGGACATATCGAGCAGATCGTCGAGCAGGGTCGACAGGTGCAGGAGTTGCCGTCGAAGCACGACGCGCGCGCGCGCGGCCGCGGCTGGCGACGCCTCGGCCTCGAGCAGCGACATGGCGCCAACCGCCGCGTTCAACGGCTGCCGCAGTTCGTGCGACACGACGGCAATGAATCGCTCGCTCTCCCGCGCCGCACGGGCGCTTTCTTCCTCCGCTTCTCGCAGGGTCGCCCGGGTCGAGTCCGCTTGTCCGGCATCGCGGCGCTGCCGCATTTCCGCACGCATGCGGCGGGCGCGCTCGGACGCCTCGTGCGCGCGATCGTGGGCACGACGAACGGCTTCCCGGGACTGGTGAAATGTCGTGCGGAGTTGAATGGCGAGATCGGCGACGTTTTTCACGGAGCACCCCGCCCAGCCGATGGGCCGCCCTGAGGGGCCTGACTGTAGCGCGCACACCGCGATAAAGCAATCGCTTTCAGGACACCCGTCACGCGGTGATCCCCGGATCTGGAACCGCTGCCGGAACCGTTCCGTCGGGATCTTTCGGCGGCACGGCGCCCATGATCGCCTTCAACTCGTCGGCTTCGACAACTTCTATCTCGAGCAGCCGCAGCGAGAGTGCATCGAGCGTGGTCCGGCGCTCCCGGAGCACGCGCCGGGCCGTGTCGTGTGCATCTTCCAGGATGCGCTTCACTTCCGCGTCGATCTTCAGCGCGGTTTCCTCTGAGTAGTTGCCGCGCTCGGCGGCAAACGGCGTGTCGATGAATACCGGCCGCTGGTTGCCGTTGTAGTTCACGGCACCGAGCACCTCACTCATGCCGAACTCGGTCACCATCGAGCGCGCGATGTCGGTCGCTCGCTGCAGATCGTTCTGAGCCCCCGTCGAAATCCGGCCGAAGGCGATCTCCTCGGCACTTCGCCCGGCCAGCAACACCGAGAGCTGGCTGACCAGATCCTCGCGAGTCAGGAGGTAGCGGTCCTCCAACGGCAGCTGCATCGTGTACCCGAGCGCGCCGAAACCGCGCTGAACGATTGAGATCTTGTGCACCGGGTCCAGGCCCGGCAACACGCTCGCGACGATCGCGTGCCCGGATTCGTGATAGGCAACGATGCGGCGCTCCTTGTCGCTCATCACCCGCCTCTTCTCCAGGCCGGCAATGAGCCGGTCGATCGCTTCGTCCAGATCCTTCATCTCGACCGCGGCCTTGTCTTTGCGCGCCGCCAGCAATGCCGCCTCGTTGACGAGATTCGCGAGATCCGCTCCGGCAAAACCGGCCGTGCGCGCGGCGATCACTTTCAGGTCGACACCGTCGGCGAGCTTGACAGTCTTGACATGGATCCGCAGGATTTCCTCTCGTCCGCGGACGTCGGGCTTGTCCACGAGCACCTGGCGATCGAAGCGGCCGGGGCGGAGGAGGGCCGGGTCCAGCACTTCGGGGCGGTTCGTGGCGCCCATGATGATGACGCCTTTGCGGCCGTCGAATCCGTCCATTTCGGCGAGCAGCTGGTTGAGCGTCTGCTCACGCTCTTCGTGGCTGCCCATCGGCGTCTGGATGCGCACTTTGCCGAGCGCGTCGAGCTCGTCGATGAAGACGATGCAGGGGGCCTTCACCTCGGCCTGGGCAAAGAGATCGCGGACGCGCGCGGCGCCGACGCCGACGAACATCTCGACGAACTCCGATCCGCTCAGGCTGAAGAAGGGAACCTTGGCTTCACCGGCGACCGCACGTGCGAGCAGGGTCTTACCAGTGCCGGGAGGGCCGACGAGCAGCACGCCTTTCGGGATTCGACCGCCGATCGTCGTGTACTTACGCGGGTTCTTGAGGAACTCGACGATCTCGCGCAGCTCGTCCTCGGCTTCGTCCACTCCCGCCACGTCGCCGAATCGCACCTTGACGTCGTCGTCCGCATAGATCTTGGCGCGGCTGCGCGCGAAGGACATGACGCCGCCTTCCGCCCCGCCCATGCGCCGGAAGAAGAAACTCCAGAGTGCAATCAAGAAGATGATGGGAATGATCCAGCCGACGATCTCGGCAATCCACTTGTTCGGCGCCTCGCCGGTGAACTTGACGCCGGCGTGCTCGAGATCGTCGAGCAGCTTCGGATCTTCGATGCGCACGGCGACGAACAGCTGCGGCTTGCCGTCGCCCTTCATTCTGCCGCGGACGCGATCTTCCGCAACCACCACCTCCTGGACGGAGCCGTCGCGGACGCGCTGCTTGAAATCGCTGTAGGAGATCTCTTTGCCGCCCTGCATCGAGAAGTAAAACGCCTGGCCGAGGGCCAGGAGCAGGAACAGCGCGAGGACGTACCACACGGCCGATCCCGGCCCGGTGCGGGGGGTCAGCTTGCGGTCGCCCGCGCGACGGCTTCGCAGGCCGGGCTTCCCAGGGTCTTGATCCGACATCTATCCGATCCTACGCCAATTCAGCAGGGCTAAAGCCCTGCGCTACACATCGCGCATGTAGCGCAGCCCTTTAAGGCTGTCCGACGCAAGCCGGGCCCTCGACTTGCCTTTGTAGCGCAGCCCTTCAGGGCTGCCTCATGCATGGACCGCAGGCTCCGCCCTCGCGAACTCCAGTTCGCCGCGCGGCGCGTCGATGCGTACGACCGAGCCTTCGCCAAACTCTCCCTGCAGCACGCGCATCGCCAACGGATCCAGGACGCGTCGCTGGATCACCCGTTTCAGCGGCCGTGCACCGTAGGTGGGATCGTATCCTTCGGCGATCAACAGGTCCTTCGCGCGATCGGTCAGTTCCACGTGGATCTTTCGATCCTCGAGACGCTTCATCAGCCCGCGCAGCTGGATGTCGATGATGTGCCGCATCTCTTCGCGAGTGAGCGCATGGAACACGATGATCTCGTCCACCCGGTTCAAGAACTCAGGGCGGAAGTGCTCGCGCAGCGCATCGAGCACCTGCCGTTTCGTGCCCTCGTCGAGCTGGTGCTCTCCCTGTGGGCGCGACATCGTGTCGCGAAGCGCCGCGTCGGCAATGAAGTGGCTGCCGACGTTCGAGGTCATGATCACGACGGTGTTCTTGAAGTCGACCGTGCGCCCCTTGCCGTCCGTCAGCCGGCCGTCGTCGAGCAGCTGCAACATCACGTTGAGCACTTCCGGATGGGCCTTCTCGATTTCGTCGAACAGGACGACGGCGTACGGCCGCCGTCGAACCGCTTCCGTCAGCTGACCGGCCTCCTCGTAGCCGACATATCCAGGCGGCGCGCCGATCAGGCGTGAGACGGTGTGCTTTTCCTGGTACTCCGACATGTCGATCCGGATGATGGCCTGCTCGTCGTCGAACAGGAACTCCGCCAGCGCGCGTGCGAGTTCGGTCTTGCCGACGCCAGTCGGGCCGAGGAAGATGAAGCTGCCGAGCGGCCGGTTCGGATCCTGAAGTCCGGCGCGGGCACGCCGCATCGCGTTCGCGACGGCGCCGATCGCCTCGTCCTGACCGACGACCCGCGCGTGGAGACGCTCCTCCATCCGCAGGAGCTTCTGGATCTCGCCCTCCATCAGACGGCTGACCGGGATGTGCGTCCATCGGCTGACCACTTCAGCGATGTCTTCTTCGTCCACTTCTTCCTTCAGCATGCGCTGGCCCTTCTGCAGGTCGGCCAGCCTGGTCTCTTCGTCGCGAGTCTGCTGCTCGAGCTGCGGCAGCTTGCCGTACTGCAGCTCCGACGCCTTGGCGTAGTCGCCCGCCTGCTGCGCGCGCTGCATCTCGAGGCGCACCTGTTCGATCTCTTCCTTCAGCTTTCGCCCGCGTTGAATCGCGTCCTTCTCGTGCTGCCAGTGAGCGGCGAGACGTCCTTTCTCTTCCTTGAGATCGGCCAGGTCTTTTTCAAGCTTCTCCAGCCGTTCCTTCGACGCTTTGTCCTTCTCTTTGCGGAGCGCCTCGCGCTCGATTTCGAGCTGCATGATCCGGCGGGACACCTCGTCGAGCTCGGCGGGCATCGAGTCGATTTCCATGCGCAGCCTCGACGCCGCTTCGTCGATCAGATCGATCGCCTTGTCTGGCAGAAAGCGGTCCGCGATGTATCGATTCGACAACACTGCCGCCGCGACCAGCGCCGAGTCCTTGAAGTTCACGCCGTGATGGATCTCATACCGTTCACGGAGCCCGCGCAGAATGCTGATCGTGTCTTCGACCGTCGGTTCGCCAATCATCACCGGCTGGAAGCGGCGCTCGAGCGCGGCATCCTTCTCGATGTACTTGCGATACTCGTCGAGCGTCGTCGCGCCGACGGTATGCAGCTCACCGCGGGCGAGCATCGGCTTGAGCATGTTCGAGGCATCCATCGAGCCCTCAGCCGCACCGGCGCCGACGACAGTGTGGAGCTCGTCGATGAAGAGGATGACCTGCCCGGACGAATCCGCGACCTCCTTCAGCACCGCTTTCAGCCGTTCCTCGAATTCGCCGCGGTACTTCGCACCGGCTACCAGCGCACCCATATCGAGCGCGACGATCCGCTTGTTCTTGAGGCCTTCAGGCACGTCCTGCCTGACAATCCGCTGCGCCAGGCCTTCGACGACCGCCGTCTTTCCCACGCCGGGCTCGCCGATGAGCACGGGGTTGTTCTTGGTCCGCCGCGACAGGACCTGGATCACCCGCCGAATCTCGTCGTCTCGGCCAATGACCGGATCGAGCTTGCCTTTTCGGGCGAGCTCGGTCAGATCGCGCCCGTAACGTTCGAGCGACTGGTACGTGCCTTCCGGGTTCTGGCTGGTGACACGCTGCGACCCGCGGACCGACGTCATCGCCTGCAGGATGGCGTCCTTGCTGATTCCACGTTGCTCGAGCGCGCGAACCGAAGGGGAGCGCGAGCCTTCTCCTGCAATGGCGATGAGAAGATGCTCGGTGCTGACGTATTCGTCCTTCAGCCGCTCGGCTTCTGATTCGGCGGCGTCCGTCACCTTGCGGAGCCGCGCCGAGAGTCCTGGTTGCGCCCCGCCCTGCGCTTTCGGCAGCTTGTCGAGCTCTGCCCGAATCGCCGAGGCCACCGACGCAGGATCGGCGTTCATCTTGCGGATGATTTCGGGAACGATTCCCTCACGCTGTTCAACCAGCGTCAGCAGCAGGTGCTCGGGAAGGATTTCGGGATGCCCTTCGCGATCGGCCAGCTGCTGGGCGGCGAGAATCGCTTCCTGGGCCTTCTCGGTGTATTTGTTGATATTCATTTTCAGTTTCCAGTTGCCAGTCTGGCTTGCCCCTAAAGCGGTGCGTCGCTATCGCTCCAGTTTCACGAGTCCTTCGTACAACTGGCGCTGTTCCTTCGTCAGTGAACGGGGAAGTTGCACATCGACGGTTGCATACAAATCGCCGCGGTCGTCGGGTTTGCCGACGGCGGGCATACCGTGGCCCTTCAACCGAAACACCTGGCCGCTCTGTGTCGTTTCGGGAATCTTCAGACGGACGGAGCCGGTAATCGTCGGCACCTGTGCTTCGCCGCCGAGCACGGCGGTGGTCAGCGGGACGGCCACTTTCGCATGGAGGTCGGCCCCCTGCCGCTCGAAGACCGCGTGCGGCCGGATGCGCACGCGCAGATAGAGGTCCCCCGCGGCGCCGCCATTCGATCCGGATTCCCCTTCTCCAGCCGCACGCACACGCGAACCGTCTTTGACCCCGACCGGAATCCTCACGTCCACGCTGCGCGCGTGACCGCCCTGCTTGATCGAGATGCGACGCATCGCGCCGTGATAGGCCTCTTCAAGGGTGAGCTCCACCTCGTGCTCGATGTCGCGCCCCTTTTGCGTTCGCGGCGCGCGCCCCTGGCGTGCACGTCCACCCGCCTCGCGCGGACCGCCGCCGCCGAAGAACGTGCGGAAGAAATCTGAAAACGGGTCCTCGTTGCCGAAGAGATCGTGCATCTCCTCTTCGGTCATCGTCCGGTAGCCGCCGCCAGGCCCGCCCATGTTGATGTTCCACGCGCCGCCTGAAAACGGCCCGCCGCCGGGGAAACCCTGGCCTTGCTGCTGCGCCTGTTCGTACATCCGCCAGTTCGCGCCGAGCTCGTCGTACTTCTTCCGCTTGTCGGGATCCCCCAGCACCTCGTACGCCTCGTTGATCTCCTTGAAGCGTGACTCGGCCGTCTTGTCGCCCGGATTGACGTCGGGATGATGCTTTCGGGCGAGCTTCCGGTACGCCTGCTTGATTTCCTTGTCGGAGGCCGTCTTGGCGACACCGAGCGTCTGGTAGTAATCCTTGAATTCCATCGAAATCCGTCAGTTTCCAGTTTCCAGTTCCCAGTTTCCGATTTCTAGTTCACCGCCAGCCTTCGCTCAGCGTTCCATGCGAACGCGGACCAAGCGTCAGCCGCGAATCGCGAGCCGCGAGCCGCGAAAGAGTCACAATCCAATCGCCTCGCTAATTCGCTTCAGCTCCAACGCGATCCGCCTGCGCGCGTCGGCACGCCCTGAATCCTCGCTGAGGAGCGGGCGCAGCCGCTGCACCGCCTCCGCAATTGACAGCAGGCGCTGCACGCCCGCCAGATTGATCCCCGCTTCGTCGACCAGGTGCTTGATCAGGCGAAGCCGATCCAGTTCGTCGCGCGAGTACACCCGCATGCTGCCGATGGTGCGGGATGGCGACACCAGCCCGAGCCGTTCGTACTTGCGCAGCGTCTGCGGGTGCATCTCCAGCAACCGTGCCGCGGTGCTGATAAAGTAAAGATCCGTTCGCATCGGAAGTTGCGCCAGATCAAACATAGACCTTGATACGGGGCGTGTCAAGGCAAGCCGGGAGGAGGATGAACGTCCAGCTCAGCGATTTAGTCACCGTCGGCCTGCTCGTTGTGCTGGAGGGGTTGCTCAGCGCGGATAACGCGCTCGTCGTGGCGGTGATGATCCTGGGACTGCCACGGACCGAGCAGAAGCTCGCGCTCCGCTACGGCCTGCTCGGCGCGTTCGCATTTCGCATCGTCGCGACGCTGCTCGCCGTGTACCTGATCCGACTGGCGTGGGTGAAACTGCTCGGCGGGCTCTATCTCGTCTACCTGACGTACGTCCACTTCTTCGAGAGCGGCGACGCCGCACAGCGGAGCAAGCCGCGGCCGGCGAGACCATGGATGGGGCTGTCGGCGCTGTGGGGGACGATCCTCAAGGTGGAGCTCGTCAACATCGCGTTTTCCGTCGACTCAATCCTCGTCGCGGTTGCCATGTCGAGGAAGACGTGGGTCGTGCTCGCCGGCGGATTGATTGGGATCGTGGCGATGCGCGTGGTGATCGCGCAGTTGCTCGCCATCGTGCGGCGCTATCCGACCCTGGTTGACGGGGCGTTCGTGATCATCGCGCTGGTCGGCTCGAAGCTGCTCCTCGAATTCGCAAACGCGATGGAGTGGATCCACTTCGATCCGCCGCGATGGATGTCGCTCTCGCTAATCGCGGTGACGTTCGTCGTCGCCTACCTGATGGCCCGGCGAAAGGGACCGGTCGAAACGGACGACGCTGAATCCCTAATCACTGATCACTGATCCTCGAATCCCTCATCCTCGAATCCCTCATCCTCGAATCCCTCATCCTCGGAATCCCTCATCCTCGAATCCTGATCTTCGAATCAATGAATCCGCGAATCGCAACGAGCCGCACGGCGAGACAAGGCGCCGCGAGAGAAGACGCGAGCGCCGCTTACCGCAGCGTCAGGCTGAGCGTTTTCGTTTCGCCCTCGTCGATCGAGAAGCTCGTCGCCTTTGGCTTGAGCCGTTCGAGCACGTCCGGATCGTTCCACTCGCCCTGCGCGAGGTAGTCGACCGCGATCGCGAGGTAGCCTCCGGCCGGCAGGTTCTTGATCTGGAATCGCCCCTCCTGATCCGGGCGAGTCGCCGCCACGAATCGGCTGTTGGGTAGGGACCACTTCTGCGACTCGTCGGAGAAGACAACAAGCGTGTAGTCCTTCGCCTGTTGCGAACCGGCTTTCACCGTGCCATTGACCTCCGTCAGCTTCGAGGTCACGACGACGTCGATGCCCGTCAATGCCTCACCAGGCTTGAAGTCGATTCCGGTGTCGGTGATGTCGTTGCCATTGACCCGGACCGATTTCAGCATCCAGCCGGGCGGCAAGCTCGCGACGCGCACGATCCGCGTGCCCGAGAGGCCCTTCAGCTCGAATGTTCCGTCGGCCTTGACCGACCCCGGCCCGGCGAACGCGATCATCGGGCCGTCCATATCCACGGGGGACGCCGTCACCCGAATGTTTGTCAGCGTCGTCGGCTTGGCGCCACCCTCGAATGTCAGATGACCGCTGGCCGTAGCCCCTTTCGACGTCACGATCACGACGCCCGACAGGTCCTCGCCGTTCACGGTCACCGGCAGCGATCCGGTCTCCGCTTCGTTCCCATCGCCGCCAATTCCCACTCTCGCGGTGAACACCAT
>JBKPNQ010000018.1:0-42554 GCA_046732715.1 Acidobacteriota bacterium
CTGCAGTGGTCGCTCAAGGCGTCACTGGAACTCTTTCTGGCACCGTCAAGGATCAGCAGGGGTCCGTCGTTCCAGGAGCGACCGTGACCGTCATCAACGAATCGCAGGGCACGGAGATGGCGCCGGTGATCACCAACGCCACCGGCGACTTCGTCGTGCCGAACGTTCCCGCCGGCACATACATCGTGCAAGTCGAGATGCCGTCGTTTCGCAAGCTGAGGATTGGCGGCGTCGCGGTGAGTGCGGGACAGCGCCTGGTGCTGCCGCCGATGACGATCGAAGTGGGCGGCGCCTCCGAGCAGGTGGTCGTGACCGCCGAGTCACCGCTGGTGCAGACGGCGAGCGGTGAGAAGTCTTTCACGATCGCGACCCAATCGGTGAGCAGTCTGCCGCTCGCGAACCGCAGCTACGACGCCCTCCTCGGCCTCATGCCAGGCGTGAACAGCACTCCCGGTGCGCTGACGCCGGCAAGCCGGTTGGGCGGCGGAGGCGACAGCAATTTCATGCTCGACGGCGCGACCGCGATGGACCCGGGCGTCAACCGCCCCGCGATGCGGGTGAGCGTCGAAGCTATCTCCGAAGTCCGCGTCGCAACGTCGACCTATCAGGCCGAATATGGCCGATCGAGCGGTCTTCAGGTCAACGCGGTGACCAAGAGCGGGACCAACCAATTTCGCGGCGCGATCTATGACGTCGAACGCAACTCCAAATGGAACGCGAACAGCAAGACCAATATTCTGAACGGCGATCCCAAAACGTTTCAGGACGAACGTGACTGGGGCTTCGCCATCGGCGGTCCAGTCGGACGCGCCGGCGGGAACAACAAGCTGTTCTTCTATTACAACCAGGAGTTCAACCCAAGAACGTTCGGCAATACCGTCAACCGTTACCGCCTGCCGACACTGCTCGAGCGACAGGGAGACTTTTCGCAATCCACCGATAATCTCGGGAGTCCTTATCCCTACATCAAGGATCCGTTGCTGCCAGGGGCATGCAATCAGACCACTCAGGCGGGATGTTTTGCCGAGGGCGGCGTGCTGGGACGCGTTCCGAAGAACCGTCTCTACCAAACCGGCCTCAACATCCTCAACTGGTGGCCCACGCCGAACCTCGCCAGCGTGCCGGCCGGCCAGGCGTACAACTTCGAGAACACCGACGAACCGGTCAGTCTGCTCGGTTTTCAGCCGGTAGTCCGGGTCGACTATCAGCCGTTTCGAAACCTCCGCGGCAGCTTCAAATTCCTCGAATACCAGCAGCCCACCAAGGTGATTCCCGGAACACTGCCGGGATTCAACGACAGCCGCGAAGATGATTACGGCATCTGGGTTCCCGCAGCGACAGCGAGTTGGTCGATCAATCCCCGGACCTTCGTCGAGGCGTCCTGGGGTGCCAACTATCACCACCAGGAAGGGTGCTCGATCGTCGGTGGAGAACCGAACTGGTGCCGGAGTGCGCTGCCGGTGAACTCGATCGCCAATCGCGCCAGCGCCGGGTTCAGCGACATCCCGTATCTGTTCCCCGACGCCATCGCGCTCGATCCCAAGACCTTCTCGTACGAAGTCGTGTCTCGTTCCGGGAGTCCCGTCTGGGATGGAAACCGCGTACAGGCGGCGCCAGCCTTCCAATGGGGCACCCGCATCGCAAACGCCCCGCCGAACAACAGCAACCCGTGGGGCAATTTCATCCTCGATACGGCAGTGACGACGCTCAATGCGACGCTGACCCGCGTGCAGGGGAGACACACGCTCAAGACGGGTTACTACTACTTCCGGAGCTACCAGCGCCGCGGCCAGGGGGCGTTCATCGGCACAATCAACTTCCAGCAGGACACCGTCGGCACCAACGCGTGCGACACCTCCTTTGGTTTTGCCAATGCGGCGATCGGGTGCTTCAGTTCCTACTCTCAGCAGTCGCGCTGGGGCGAGGGAGCCTACACGGCGATCAACCACGAAGGTTTTGTGCAGGACAACTGGAAGATCACGAACAACCTGACGGTCGATTACGGCCTTCGGCTCGTCCACCAGCTGCCGCAGTATGACGGGTACCTGCAGGCATCGAATTTTCTTCCCGAAACCTGGCAGGCGACGGCCGCGCCGCTCCTGTATGTGCCGGGTTGCGTGAACAACGTCAGCCCCTGCAGCGGCACGAACCGGCAGGCGATGAATCCGGCCACCGGGCAGTTGCTCGGACCGAACACCACACTGGCGATAGGCACGCTGGTCACGAATACGGGCAATCGCACGAACGGCATCTTTGCCGCGGGCCAGGGCATTGCGAAGGAGAACGGCAAGTATCCGGCGCTCGCGGCGGCGCCACGGGTCGGCGTCGCGTGGGACATCACGGGTCAGCAAAAGTACGTGGTCCGCGGAGGCGGAGGGATCTTCTACGACCGACCTCAGGCACAGAACATCTACAACACGGTGAACAACCCACCGTTCACGCGCAATGTGACGGTCCGCTATGGGCAGCTCCAGAACCTCAGTTCGACTGGCCTGACGACTGAAGCCACACCCGCTCTGACGGTGTGGCAATACGACATGCCGCTTCCGACTTCTGCGCAGTGGAACGTCGGATTTCAGACGGCGCTTCCGTTCAATAGCGCGCTGGACGTGTCCTACACAGGACAGCACAGCTACGACACGCCAACGGCCGTGAACATCAACGCAATCGACATTGGCTCCGGGTTCCTGCCGCAGTACGCCGATCCCACGCAGTCCAGCCAAACGGTCGCGACGTCGTACGCCGCGACGGCGCCCGACCTCGTCCGCTTCTATCGCGGATACGGCTCTATCTCACAGCAGCAAACGATCGCGTGGCGCACCTATCACTCGATTCAGCTCGCGGTGAATCGTCGCTTCAAGCAGGGATTCTCACTCGGCTTTGCCGACACCCTCGGACTGTCCGACACGCAACAGGGCCCAATCCGTCTCCAGCACAATGCCGATGGCACGATCACGACGCGAGCAGATCAGTCGAAGGCCGACGCCCTGCTCGGAAATAACTACCCGCAATCGCACATCATGCGCGCGAACTTCGTGTGGGAGCTGCCGAAGATCAACGGCGACCGCGATGCTCTGCGTGCGCTCGGTTGGGTGCTGAACGACTGGAGTTTGTCCGGGATCTGGTCCGGCGCGACCGGCGCGACCTACACCGTCGGGTTCAACTACCAGAGCGGCGGAGGCAACGTCAATCTGACAGGATCGCCTGATTATGCCGCCCGCGTGCGGCTCGTTGGGGATCCTGGCGAGGGCTGCAGCTCAGATCCGTATCGGCAGTTCACGGCGAGCGCGTTTCAGGGTCCAGTGGCTGGCAGCGACGGCCTCGAGTCCGGTGCCGGATACGTGCATAACTGTTTCATCAGCACGACGGACCTGGCCATTGCGCGCACGATTCGTCTTGGCGGTCCGCGATCGATTCAAGTGCGCGTCGACATGTTCAACGCCTTCAACCAGTCTGGCATTACCAACCGGAACGCGACGATGTCGCTGTTATCGCCGGCGAATCCGGTGGACATCCAGAACCTGCCGTTCGATGCGAATGGCAATCTGATCGACTCGCGATCGCGGCCGCGCGGAGCCGGATTCGGCGTGGCGACTGGATACCAGGCGCCGCGGACGCTGCAGTTCCAGTTGCGGTTTGCGTTCTGAGCCGCGAGAAGCGAGGGACACGGATCAATTTCTGTGTTGAATAGGCATCCTTCAAAGGGTGAGAGCTGCGAGGATTTAAATGATGTTCACTGTCACGCTGCATCCCTGTCTTAAGAGATAAACAGGAGAAATGAGAAAGGAGAACTTTTTGGGTCTCCTGAAAACAGCTGTTCTCCCTTCTCCTTTCTCCTGTTTGTCTCTAAGTCGGAATGCAGCGTGGGAGTGATTGTCGGTCGGAGGGTTAACGAAGATGTGCCGTAAAGCCATCGCTATCGTGATTGGCATGATCAGCGTCCTCCCTTCTCTGTACGCCCAGAAGCCCACACCGACCCCGCTCCTCGACGGACGCGGGCTTCCGCTGCCGTTCGGCGTGCCACCGTACTTCAAGCCGGACTACCCGCTCGGGAGTGGGCCATACAAAGCGATCATGGCCGTCGAACCCGGCCTCTCGGCGCACGTCGCCTACTATCCCGCAAACCTCACCGCGCTCGGGTCGAAGAAGCTCCCGGTCGTCATCTGGGGCAACGGTTCGTGTCTGTATGCCGGCAATAGATATCGATCGTTTCTGACAGAGCTTGCGTCGCACGGTTACCTGGTTATCGCGGGTGGACCGATGGGTGCCGTCGAACTGGAGGTCGGACCGCAAAGCAATCCCGCTCCGCGGCAGGGAGGTCCGGGTCGCGGCACGCGCGGCGAGCAGCCACCGCCTGGTGGTGGTCGAGCGGAGCCACCCGCGGCGGGCGCCGCGGCGCAGCCGCAGGGGCGTGTCACGGTGCCGTTATTAAAAGAAGCCGTGGACTGGGCGATTCACCAGAACGGTTCAGCGGAGAGCCGGTTCAGGGACAAGCTGGATCTTCGCTGGATTGTTTCGATGGGTCATTCTTGCGGCGGGGGGCTGGCCGTGCAGCTGGCCACCGAGGATCCTCGCATCAATGGGCTTGGCATCTGGTTCAGTGGGGCCGGGCTCGCGGGCGCACGCGGTTCGGAACCGGACTCGCTTCAGAAGATCAAGGGGCCCGTACTGCTCGTCACGGGTGAAGAATCGCTGGACATCGCCTACCAATCCGGCAAGAACACGTTCGAGGCATTGAATCACCTGCCGATCTTCTACGGGTGGCAGGATGGCCTCCAGCATATCGGCACCTTCGGCGCCAGAGATGGCGGTGAACTGGGAGTGATTGCGACCGACTGGCTCGAATGGACGACGAGAAACGACCAGAAGGCCGCGCGGATGTTCAAAGGTTCCGGTTGCACGCTCTGTAAGGATTCGACGTGGCACATTCAAAAGAAGAAGATTGACTGATGCGGCTCCGCATCGTCATCGTCCTGGCCGCCCTGACCGCGCTGCATGGGGCCGTCGACGCCACATCGGGACGTGCCAGGCAGGCAGCGCTACGGAAGCGAGTGCTCGCCTGGGCCGATGTGCGATACGGCTACCAGCACGACGTCATCTCGCACGCGCTCGCCACGATCGAGCGGCTGGGTTACGAGTCTGGCGCGTTCGATACCTTCATCAGAACCGACTCTCAGCCGATCACGAAGAAACCGATCACGTTCGGTCCGAATACCGGCATCGCCGCCGGCGAGAGCTTCCTCGCGCGGAACCTCCTCGACTTCGACGCCATTCTGTTCTTTGGTGTGCGCGAAATCGAGCTGACGTCAGATCAGCGGTCGGACTTGATGTCCTTCATCAAAGAGGATGGGAAAGGGTTTGTCGCTGCGCACTCGGGCGTCACGGCATTCCTTTCGTGGCCCGAGTTCGGGGAGATGCTCGGCGGCCGATTCGATCAGCATCCGTGGGACGTCACGACCGCGAAGATCGTTCTCGAGGATCCGAAATTCCCGGCGATGAAAGAATTCCCGACATCGCTGGTGCTGAAGGACGAGCACTACCAATTGAAGGGCTTCTCGCGCGACAGGGTCCACGTGCTCGCCAGGCTCGACCCGGCAACGCTGAACCTGAAGGCGCCGCTCGTCCACCGCACCGACGCTGATTTCCCGGTCGCGTGGGCAAGGACGCATGGTAAGGGACGCGTCTTCTATTCCACCCTCGGACACCTGCCGGAGGTCTGGGATAATCCGGCGATTCAGCACATGTACTTTGAAGCACTCCGATGGGCCTTGAGGCTCGTGGACGAGGATGACCCTCGAAGGAAACCATGAAGAAGCTGTCGATCGTTGCCGCCACAGGGATCGTTCTGTCGTCGTCTGCGTTATCGGGACAGAACAATTGGGTGTCGTTCGGCCAGGATCCTGGCGGAACGAAGTTTTCGACGCTCGGACAAATCAACACCTCGAACGTCAAGGACTTGAAGCGCGCGTGGACGTTCCACACCGGCGACAAGTCCGGCTTCTTCGAGAGCACGCCGCTCGTCGTCGACAGCCTCCTGTATTTCAGCGCCGCCAACGGGGTCTATGCGCTTGATGCCGTCACAGGACAACAGATCTGGAAGTACGAGACGACCGGCACGACCCGGCGGGGACTGACCTACTGGCCGGGCTACCGCGGGCTTCCGCCGCGCCTGTTTACGTCCACCCAGAACGGACTGGCTGCTCTCGACGCAAAAACCGGCGCCCTCGTGACGACGTTTGGCGAGAACGGGTTGATTCCCGGGTTGCGCGTGTCGTCACCGCCGGCCCTCTACAACAACGTCCTCATGTCGCAAGGCGGCGAGGGCACCGTCAAGGCTTGGGATTCGGTGACCGGCGAGCCGCGCTGGACGTTGAATCTGAAGGCGCAGCCGGGCGATCCCAATCAATCGACCTGGCTCGACGAGAGTTGGAAGAGCCAGTACACGCCGGGCCTGTGGGGAATCTTCACCGTCGATGTGCAGCGTGGCCTGCTGTTCGTGCCGGTGGAGAAAGTCGGGAACGACTACTACGGCGGCCCACACCACGGAAACAACCTCTATAGCGACTCGCTCCTTGCCGTCGATGTGAACACCGGCAAGACGAAATGGTATCAGCAGCTCGTGCACCACGACATCTGGGACTACGACCTTGCCGCGCAGCCGACACTCGTCGACGTCCGTCGCGGCGGCCGCATCATTCCCGGCGTCGCCCTCATTACCAAGATGGGAATGCTCTTCGTCTTCAACCGGGAGACCGGCGAGCCGATGTATGGCATGGAAGAGCGGCCGGTGCCGCAGACCACGGCGAAGAACGAGTGGACCTCACCGACGCAGCCGTTTCCGCTGAAGCCGCCACCACTCGCGCGCAACTCGCTGAAGAAGGAAGAGCTCGCGGCGGTCACTCCGGAACTGGAGGCGTACTGCAAAGGCCTGTGGGAGAAGTACAACCTGTCCGATACCGTGCCCTACAACCCCTGGCGTGAAAAGCAGGACATCGTCGTGTTTCCGGGGGCGATCGGCGGCGGCAACTGGCAAGGCGTGATGTTCAATCGGCCGCTCGGATTGATCATCACCAACGTGATGAATGCTGGACAGTGGGGGCACCTCGAGGAGCGGACCGGGTTCGGCCGGCGCGGACGACGGGGCGCGCCCGGTGGTGACGAGGAAGCTGGTGCGGGCGACCCCGCGGGTGCCCGCGAGGGTCGGGCCGGCAGAGGGAACGAACCGAGCGTCCAGGGTGCCGAGGGCGTCGTTCCCCCGGGAACACCGCCGGCCGGTGCGACCACGCTGAACAAGATCACACCCGAAGGTGGACGCTTCTGGGACGCGCAACACAATTACAGCTGCTCGGCTCCTCCATGGGGAGAGTTGATTGCGGTGAATGCGAACACAGGCGACATCGCATGGCGCGTTCCGATCGGAGAGTTTCCCGAACTGGCCGCCAAGGGCATCAAGACGGGCCAGCCGATGTTGGGCGGTGGAATCACCACGGCTGGCAACCTCGTCTTCATCGGCGCGACGATCGACGGCTACTTCCGCGCGATAGATGCGCGCAACGGCACGGAACTGTGGAAGGAGAAACTCGACGCACCCGCGCATTCCATTCCATCGACCTACATGGGCCGCGACGGCAAGCAGTACGTCGTCGTTCCCGCAGGCGGCGGCGGATTCCTGAGAAGTCCGACGGCGGATACCGTCATTGCGTTCTCGTTACCCGAGAAGACGAAGTGAGTCAGAAAAGTTGCACCCGCTTGATGTAGCCCGGAGTCAGTAGTTCAGCGCCGCAGTTCGTCAGTCAATCCCGCGAGTTATCCCGGCGGCCTGCAGCACAATTCGAGTAGGTTGCTCAATCGCGGCCGCCAGGCGATCGATACGCGCAAGCTCCGGCGGTTCGTTACCGAGCACATAGGTTCTGCCAGTCTTTATCGTCATGGGTTCTCCGATCTCGTGTCCTGCACGACGCAAGCGGCCAAGCGTACCGGGTCAGGCGGCAATGATTGACCGGCCAGGTTTTCCCGCTTGCACCAACGCTCTGCCGGGACTAATGTGCTGCGCAACGACGATGGCCCGCACCATTTCCGCCTCCGTCGGTGTGAACGCGGCGAATCGAAAGCCTGACGTCGCCACCGTTCAGGATCTCTTGAATAGAGTTTCTCCGCTTCAGGGTGGTCCGCAAGTCAAACTGAAGATTGACGGGCTCTGCTGGCAGAAGACCCAGACAGCGATCCGCAATTTTCAGAGCAAGAACATGGGTCACAAGTGGCCCGACGGGCGGGTCGATCCGGGCGGCTCGACGCTGATTCGCCTGAACGCGTTCGATGAACCATCGCCCGGTGCCCAACCGCCGCCGGTTGTCGAACAACCTGTCGCCGAGTGGTTCGCATACACCGTTCCCGGCTTCAAGCCCGTCATTCCGCAGCCGCTGTCGAGGGCCTGCTGGGCTGCGAGCTACACGATGTTGCGCTCGTGGCGCGATGGAAAGACATATGGAATCGAAGAGGCCCTGGCGAAGGTCGGCAGCAGATACGTGAAGCTGTACCAGGACAACTACGGACTTGTTTGGCATGAAGCGCAGGGGTTCTACGCCCGTGCAGGACTCCAATGTCACCGGTCGGTCTGTTACCCGGTTGAGACGTGGCTGAAGTACCTCCGGATGCATGGGCTGCTCGCCGTGGTGGCGACCTCCTACCTGCCGCCCATTCCTGGCACTCACAGTCGCGTGTTGGATGGCCTTGCCGGTTACCGCGCCGTCACCACAAGCGGTGAGATGGTCGATCCGAACACCACGTTCATGAAGATCATGGATCCGGCTGGTGGCACCAAGTACGACGAGCCCTACGAACTGTTCAATTACAAGTACGAGGCCATCCAGGTTCTCTCCAATTACGAAAAGAGCGTGAACTGGTACTTCACTCTGGCTCATTACTGACGATCCGCGCTCAGTTTCCATCGTCACACATCCTTCGGACACAACAGCGCAGCCAGATTGTCGATTTGAGAGAGAATGACTGCATGCCGATGCTGAATCTTGAACATGTGGCGTTGAACGTTCCCGACGCGGCGGCGATGGCCGACTGGTACGTGAAGAACCTCGGAATGCGGATCGTTCGCCAGTCCGCCGTCGCGCCGTTCATTCATTTCGTCGCCGATGCGGCGGGCCGCAGCGTCATCGAGCTCTACACCAACACCGCCGATCCGTTTCCGGACTACGCCTCAATGCATCCGCTTCGGCTGCACGTCGCGTTCGCCACCAGGGATCCCGACGGGTCGCGCGACGCCCTGGTGGCGGCCGGCGCTTCGTTCGTCGACGAAGTGACGCGGGATGATGGCACCCGACTGCTGATGCTGCGAGATCCGTGGGGCCTTGCCCTGCAACTCTGCAAACGCCCCGAGCCGCTTCTGTAACGCAGGCATCACGTCGGCTGATGACGATGGATTCGATGGACACCCTGCGCGGTCACGAGCTGGCGGGCAGCCGGCTGGTCGGCGAATTGCCGTCGAGTGATATGGTGGCGCTCTGGCGAGAGGTCACCTCGGGCATCGTCAAGTACGGCTTCACGATCGAATACCGCGATCTCGAGCCGCCGCGCACCGGCATCTTCGACGGCTGGCGTATCGTGATCGATCCCGACGTCGGCTTTGAGATGCAGTGCTTTCTGCTGCTTCACCTGTTTGGCCACTCCGTTCAGTGGGTTGCCCCATCGATCGAACACAAGCTCGCCGATCTCCAGCACACCGACGACAAAGCGCGGTTCATGCAGGTCCTGCACGATTACGAGCGCGAGGCCGCCGGGTACGCCATGCAGCTGATGCGCGAGCGCGGTGTGACGACGCTCGATCAGTGGTTCAGCGATTTCGTTGAAACGGACTGGCGATACGTAGAGCGCTACTATCAAACCGACAAGCTTCCGGAGTGGCACGAGTGCATCGTCCGCGGCGCCGGGATAGTCACACCAACGCCCATTCCGGCGCTCAAGCATCGCCAGGTCGAAGTGCGATTCGCGTTTTAGAGTGTTGACATTGCCGTGATCCGGGGGATCTGGGATCCGATCGGATCCCGGACCACGGACAACGGATCCCGACTTGTTGCGGAGCCACAATCAGCCAACAATCCGGACTCTGACTCCTATGAAGACCTACCTTGCGCTCTTTCGCGGCATCAACGTCGGCGGCAACAACATGCTGCCGATGAAAGAGCTCAAGGCATTGCTCGAAAAGAACGGCTGCGAGGGTGTGCGAACCTACATTCAGAGTGGCAACGTAATCCTGAACAGCTCCACATCCGACGCCGCGAGTCTGGCGAAGAAGCTGAGCGCGGCGGTGGCGAAGAGCCACGGGTTCGAGCCGCGCGTACTCCTGCTCACGCGCGCCGAGCTCGAACGGGCGGCCGCCGGCAATCCTTTTCCCGGCGCTGCTGAAAACCCACAGAGCGTTCACCTGTTCTTCCTCGACGGAGCCCCTAACAAGCCTGATCTCAACGCACTCGAGGCGTTGAAGACGAAGACGGAGTCATTCGCGCTGAAGGATCGAATCCTGTACCTTCACACGCCAGACGGACTCGGCAGGTCGAAGATGGCGGCTCGCGCGGCGAAATGCCTCGGCGTCCAGGCCACCGCCCGCAACTGGCGCACCGTCACGACGCTGCTCGAGATGATGGCCGGTACCTGATCACCGTCGATAACAGCGCCGCGAGCGCGCGCGGTCAAAACTAGATCTCTCCACGTCTCGCAAATCCCGCGATCTGTTCCCCGGCGCGAAACGCGAGCGCCTGGATCGTCATCGTTGGCTGGCCGCGGCCTGATGTCACCAGGCTGCTGCCGTCACAGATGAACAGGTTCGGGACATCGTGGCTTCGATGAGATTTGTCGATGACCGACGTCTTGGGGTCGTTCCCCATCCGGCAAGTCCCTAGCAGGTGGACCGACGATGTCTGCTCGGTCATCGGCGCCTTCGTGACGCGCAGTGCGCTGGCGGCGTCGAGTATCTCAGCACCGCGGTCCTGCAGAAACCGTGCGGTCGCGAGATCGTCGGGATGATCCTTGTAGGTGACGCGCATCGCCGGCAGGCCCCACGCATCCTTCAGGTGCGGATCGAGCGTGACGTTGTTCGATTCAACCGCCAGCGACGTGCAGTGGGCGGCGACCTGCATCGTCCGAGGAAATTCCCTCAAGCGCGCTTTGAATTCGCTGCCCCAGGCCGGTCCTTCGGTCGCGGTGCGAATCGCCCAGGTTGTCGGCTGTGGGCCGATGCGTGCGTCCAGTCCGCCGCCGCCATAAAAACCGCGCTTGGGGTCCGAGTCGTAGAAGTCGTGGAGGACGCGCGTGACCTGCACGCTCTTGTACTCGTTCAACTCGTGCTCGAAGACGCCGACCGCGCGGCTGACGCAGTTGAACATCAGGTACTTGCCGACCAATCCGCTCGAGTTGCCGAGACCATTCGGAAACTTCGGGCTGTCTGACATCAGGAGAAGCCGCGGCGTTTCGGCTCCATTGGCACTGACGACGACAGCCCGGGCTCGTTGCAGTCGTTCCCGCCGGTGGCCATCGAAGTAGGCGACGCCAGTGACGCGTCCCCGCTTGTCGATTTCGATCCGCGACACGTAGCTTTCGGGGCGCACTTCGCAACGGCCTGTGGCTTCCGCTTCCGGGATGACGGTCGTCAGCGTCGACGCCTTTGCCAGCACTTCGCAGGGAAGGCCGTGGCAGAACCCGCAGTGCACGCATGCCGCTCTTCCGCGATACGGTTGCGAGTTGATCGCCATCGGTGCTGGAAACGGGTGCAGCCCGAGCTTCCGCGCACCTCGCTCGAAGAGCACGCCCGACGACTTCACCGGCAGGGGCGGCATCGGATAGGGCTTGGTCCGCGGTGGATCGAATGGGCTCGCTCCGGCGAGTCCCGACACACCAATCTCCCATTCAACCTTGGTGTAGTACGGCTCGAGGTCGGCGTAGGTGATCGGCCAGTCAGCGAAGCCAGTTCCGGTAATAGCACCGAGGACGCTCCGCTCGATGAAGTCGATCTCGTGAAGGCGCCAGAAATTTGCCGTGTAGTGCAGGCTTCCGCCGCCAACGGCACGTCCATACCAGAGAGCAGGCTTGAATGTTTGCCGTTCGGCTTTCTGATCTGCCGTCGCGCGAAACGTCTGCGGATTCTTGACGACGTCGTTGGTGATTCCGCCGAGGTACCAATCCTTCAACTCATCGTGCATGCGGGCTTGCGGCGCGATCCGCGGGCCCTGTTCGAGCACCACGACCGTCAACCCTCTTTGTGCCAATTCCCGCGCGACGATGCCGCCGGCGGCGCCTGATCCCACGATCGCGAAGTCCACGGTATCGGAGCCTCGAAAAGTCCGGGCGCTCATTTGAGCCTCACTTCGTCGATGACGAACCCCGGGTAGTCGCGATCGTAGTACCCGAACGGCGGATTGAACGCGTGAGTGTCTTCGAAGCCAATGAGCTTCCAACCCACACCATCGCGGTTTCCGCCGTATGCCGGCAGGGTGAACATGCCGAGAAGCGTCAGAAGATGCGTCGTCGTGAAAAACGGTGTGTGATCGATGGTCTTCAGCCATTCAACCTGTTGTTCGGACGTCAGCGATGCAAACGAGCGGGCGGTGGGGTACCGACTACGGTACCCCGCCTGAAATGCGGTGAGCTGGAGCCGATAATCGCTGGCGAGCTGCGAGAAGAATGTCCGAAGAGCGCGATCGATGAAGTAGACGACGCCGGCTTCGCGCGCACCGGGGAAGCCGTCGGTCGGGATGATCTGCGCGACAACGGCTTCTATGTCCGCGGCTTCAGTCACCGTCAACCATGACAGGGTGGACGCACCACTGCTGTGCGCATCGGCATGCGCCTGGTCGAAGGCTTGCGCGATTTCTGTCCAGCCAATCGGTGCCGCCGCGGTTGCCATGAGGGCGGCGATTGCCTGCAGCAGCGATCGGCGCGAAAGGTTGGCGCTGTCCATCAGGGTGGACCTCCAGGTCCGTTCTTTCCATAGGAGACTTCGCACGATCCCTTTCGCGCGCGCCCAACGCCTCAAATGGTTGGCGCTCCCGGCACTACAATGACCGGATGACTGGAATCGCGAGCTCCGTTCTCCGTGCCATCGGCAACACGCCACTCGTGCAGTTGACCCGCGTCGTGCCGCCGGGATCGGCGGACGTCCTGGTCAAACTCGAGTCGACCAATCCCACCGGTTCCTACAAGGACCGGATGGCGCTGGCGATGGTGGAGGGTGCCGAGGCTCGCGGCGCGCTCAAGCCCGGCATGCGCGTCGTCGAGTTCACCGGCGGCAGTACGGGGTCCTCGCTGGGTATGGTCTGTGCTGCCAAGGGCTACCCGTTCGTCGTCCTGTCCTCGGACGCGTTCTCGAAAGAAAAGCTGCTGACGATGACGGCATTCGGCGCGGACCTTCGGATCGTGCCCAGTGATGGCGGCAAGGTTTCACCGAACCTATTCGAGCGGTTCAAAACCGAGATCGCAAAGTTGGCGGCGGAGCCAAATACGTTCTGGACGGACCAGTTCCACAATGCAGACGCACTGGACGGCTACGCCGGAATCGGTCGCGAGCTGCTCGAGCAGACGAACGGCCGCATCGACGTGTACTGCGGCGCCGTCGGGACAGGCGGGATGCTGGCCGGCGTGGCAGGCGCTCTGCGTCAAGGCGGGAGCCGGGCGAGGATCGTTGCCCTCGAGCCTGCTGAATCGCCGGCGATGACCGAGGGCCGCGGCGGCGCGCATCGCGTCGAGGGCATCGGGACCGGATCGATTCCGCCGCACATGTCGTCGCGCCCGTACGACGAAGCGCGAGCCATTCAAGAAGCGGATGCCCGGGAGATGGCTCGCCGGCTGGCGCGCGAGGAAGGTCTCCTTGTCGGAACCTCCAGCGGCCTGAACATCGCCGCCGCCGTACAGATCGCACGCGAGGTCGGGCCCGGGAAGGTCGTCGCGACCGTCGCAGTCGATTCAGGTTTGAAGTACCTCGCCGGCGATCTCTTCGAGGCGCCGCGGCCGTAGCCGTTCTCGCACAGGTGTGACCACCGGTCACGCCGGGATTGCGCTATCTTACTGAATGCAAACGTCTTGACTATGGGCGCACTCCTTGCCTTCACCGAAGGCATGCGTACACTTGGACTTCTCCTCACCCTGCTGGCGGCCACACCGCAGGCTGCCACCGATCAGAAACCCGCGGTTCCCGAAGGCACCGTCATCACCTCCGCACAGGTGACAGGGTTCGACATCGATCGCCTGAGTCCCGGCCTGCGCGAGGCGATTCGCAATCTTGCCGGCACGCCGCTGAAGAAAGAGCAGCTCGACGAACTCGCCGCGCGGATTGAAGCCGAGCGACCGCGTTACGTCGCCGCCGTTCGCACGGTGATGGAACCCGGCGGCGAGGCGCGCGTGTTCTTCGTCGTCGGCCGCCAGGAAGATTCCAATCGAGACGAGAACGTCAACGACCGCTACATCGTCGAGCAGGCGGACATCACCGGTGTGCCTGACGCCGATCTGACGCAAGCGCTTCGCGATGATCTGAAAGGGCTCGTCGGCAAGCGGCTGGACTCGGGGGAAGCCGATCGGTTCCGGGAGCGCCTCGAGCGCGAGCTACCGCGCTACGAGATCTCCCGGCGCATTCAGCGCGGCAGCGAAGTCGGACGCATCAAGCTTTTGTACGAAGCGCGCAAGAAGGAGCCGCCGCCATGGCTCCGTTTCGAGCCGCTTCACTCGAATACCGTCTATCACTCCGATCAGGGTTGGGGCAACATCTGGGACTTCAACATCGGCGACCGAACCATCCGGTTCACGCCAATCTTCGCGATCGCCAACGCGGAGGACTCGGTTGAGGAGTACTCCGGCGTCGGGTTGCGCTTCGAAACGCGGAAGCTGGGCACTCGGCGGCTTGGCGCCAGCTTCGAATGGTCATGGTTTGATCAAGATTGGCGAAGCCAAACGCTAGCGGCGCTTCCTTTGCAACCAGAGGTCCCGCTGCCGTACGACTCGCGAACCACCATCACGCCGTTGCTGAAGTTCGCGTTCACCCCTGACGTCAGCATTGCCGCGGGGGTGAGCATTTCTGAACTTGACGCGCTCGCGCCAGCCACGGACTCACAGATGGCCAACGCCGCCGTGGCTTCAGTCGACTTCGACCGCCAGTGGAAAGCGACGTCCGACATCACGCACCGCGCCGTTGCCAGCTTCGGTGTGCACGCCGGTTCACGGAGTCTTGAAAGCGATCTTGCCTACACGAGGTATCTCGGGCAGGGCACGTATCGATTCGACTTCGGACGTCACCACGTCCAGGCGACGGGTATGGCGGGAGGAATCACCGGCCACGCGCCGCTGTTCGAGCGGTTCGCGCTGGGCGACTCGCTGACGCTGCGAGGGTGGGACAAGTACGAAATCTCGCCCGCTGGCGGCGATCGCATGCTCTATTCGTCGGTCGAGTATCGCTACACTGGAGTCTCGCTCTTTCTCGACATCGGATCCGTGTGGGACGCACACACGGAACGGCAGGTTCGCGTGTCCACCGGTTTCGGGTTTCACGCCGGGCCAGCCTTTCTTGTCGTCGGCTTCCCGCTCAACACCGATAATCTGACCGCCGTCCTTGCTCTGGGTCTGAGAATCCCGGGAGTCGGACCGCGGTGGTAGCTCGCCCGCGCGGACCAGCCATCAGGCGAGCGGTGCTGATGTGGCTCGCCCTGTTGATGTGCCCGGCTCAATTGTCGGCTCAGACGCTGACGGTCGATACTGTTGGCGACTCGCTGAAGATCCGTGCGCCGGGTTTCAGTTTCCTGAAAGGCGATCCCGTCGTTCGTTTGAAAGACGGCCGCTCCGTGCGCGTCGAGCTTGCCGCCCTCGTGCTGGCCTCGCCGGGCAAGTCGCCGGCGGCGGCAACCCGGCGAATCTTCGCCGTCAGCTACGATCTCTGGGAGGAACGGTTTGCCGTGAACACGGTGGAGAAACGCCCCCAGTCCGCCTCGCACCTTGCGCTGGCCGCCGCCGAAGCATGGTGCGTCGACCAGCTGGCTGTTCCCGTCAAAGCGCTCGGCTCGCTCGGCCGCGACCTGCCACTCTGGATCCGATTCGAGTATCGCATCCTGGATGAAGATGGCACGACGGATCCGAGTGATTCGCGCTATACGCTGGGCGCGCTCATCGATGCGTTGAGCCGGCGGCGTAAGACCGATTCGTCAACGCATGCCATTGAGGCGGGTCCGTTCCGCCTGCCGACGCGCCAATGATCCTCCTTTCCCTTCGCGCGCTGCACCGCTCAGCAGCGTGCGCCGAACGATGACGCTGCGCACCCGCCTGATTGCCGCCTTCCTGGCGTCCACGCTGCTGCCACTCGCCGCAACGGTCTGGATCACGACCACGCTCCTGGATCGCAGCCTCCGCTATGCGACCACCGGCGAGCTCGATCGCCTCTCGCGCACGCTCGAGACCACCGCGAAGCAGTTCTATCAACGCGAACGCGATGCCTTGAAGCAGGACGCGCTCTCGGGCCGCACGACTCCGACGATGTATCCCACCGCGGACGCGGCGGGATGGCCCGAAGCCGTCCGATCGTTCTGGGAAAGCGGTGAGACCGAGCGCTTCGGCGTGTCGGGAACGACCGGCGAACGAGTGGATTACATGCGGCGCGCGGAAGGACCGGGCGATCGGATTGGCGTGGAGATTTTCAGCCGTGACCTCGGCGGTGTGAGCCTGCAGCAGCTGTCGACTCAAGTGCGAGAGACGCGTCGCCTCGTGGATTCGATCGATGCCCGCGATCTTCGGCGGGGATTTACGTTGACACTGCTCGTGCTGCTTGGAGCGGCCTGGCTCATCTCGCTGTTGCCGCTGATTCTGATCGCGCACCGCGTCAGCCGTCCGATGCAGCAACTCACCGCCGCGCTGACCGATTTTGCCGGCGGAGACCAGTCGCGCCGGCTGGAAACCGGCGGGAGGCCCGGCGCCACGCCACGCGACGAAGTGGGGCGAGCGGTCGATGCGTTCAACCGCATGGCAGACCAGCTCGCGGAGAACCAGGAACGGCTGGTGCACCTGACTCGCATGGCGAGCTGGCAGTCGCTGGCGCGCAAGACGGCACACGAACTCAAAAACTCGTTGACGCCGATCCGTCTGACGGTGGAGGAGATGCAGGCGCGACAGCCGGAGTCGGAACGTGCCTTCATGGATCAGGCGGTCCAGATCGTCGTCAGTGAAATCGAATCGCTCGAGCGCCGGGTGCGAGCGTTCTCGGAGTTCGCCAGCGAACCGCCGGTGCACCCGGAGGTACTCGACGTCAACGCGGTCGTCACCGAGCGAGTCGGGTTGCTGCGCCCGGTGCATCCCGATGTCACCTATCTTCTCCGCCTCGACGATGGCGGTCCACGCGCGCACGCGGCACCGGACATGGTGAATGGGATCCTGACCAATCTCCTGCAGAATGGGGCCGAGGCCGCGGGTCCTGGCGGCGTGGTGCTGGTGCTGACACGTGGAGAGGACGAGCGTGTGCTGATCGATGTCCACGACTCGGGGCCCGGCCTGAGTGAGGAGGTTTCGGCGACGTTGTTCGAACCGACGATCACGTTCAAAAAGAACGGAATGGGCCTGGGCCTCTCGATCGCGAAGAAGAACGCGCTGCTGTCGGGCGGCGATGTCACGCTGATTGCGGGAGAGCTGGGGGGCGCGGCGTTCAGGGTCTCGCTGCCGCGTCTTGCTGCCGTCATGCCGTTAGAGCGAACGAGCGCGGCGAGTGAGCCACGCGAGCCGAGCGGGGCGATGGGGCCACGCGAGCGCGCGTGTAGGGGAGTTCGAGGGGCGAAGCCCCTCGATGAATGATGACTCGCAAGCGGCACATCGTCATCGTCGACGACGAAGCGAACATCGGCCGTTCGCTTCGTTTGATTCTTGAAGGAGAGGGCTATCGCGTGACCGTGTTCGACTCGGTGGCGGCGTTCACGGCACAGCCCAATCGCGCAGTCGCCGACGTCTATCTCCTCGATGTCCGATTGCCGGACGGGAGCGGCCTCGACCTGCTGCGCCTGGTGCGTCAGTGGGACGACCGTTCCGCCGCGGTGATGATTTCGGGCCACGGCACCGTCGCCGACGCGGTTCAGGCGACGAGGATGGGCGCGTTCGACTTTCTCGAGAAACCGCTCGCGCGCGATCGCGTCCTGCTGGTCGTCAAGAACGCGCTCGAGTGGTCGGATCTGCAGCGGGAAAACCAGCGCTTTCGAGAACTGGTCGGGCCGGCGCCGAAGATGATTGGATCGGCGCCCGTGTTTCAGCAGGTCGTGCAGCAGGCGACGCAGGTGGCGCGTTCCGATGTCAGCGTCCTGCTGGCGGGGGAGTCCGGGACAGGCAAGGAACTGCTGGCGGCGCACATCCACCGCGAGAGCCCGTTTGCGGCGGGTCCCTTCGTGAAAGTGAATTGCGCGGCCATCCCGACCGAGCTGATCGAGAGCGAGCTGTTCGGCCACGAGAAGGGGGCGTTCACGGGCGCGGCGGCACTCAGACGCGGCAAGTTCGAGCTGGCCGACGGCGGCACGATCTTTCTCGACGAGATCGGAGATCTGCACGAAGCATCGCAGGCAAAGCTCCTGCGCGTGCTCCAGGACGGCGAACTTCAGCGCGTTGGCGGTGAACTGACGATCAAAGTGGCGAGCCGTGTGATCTCGGCAACCAACCGTCGCCTCGATGAGCTTGTGTCGAGCGGCCGGTTCAGGGAGGACCTGTACTATCGGTTGAGCGTCGTGCCGATCCGGGTGCCGGCATTGCGCGAGCGGCCGCAGGACATTCCCGATCTCGTGCTTTACTTCCTGTCCGAGTTTTGCGCGCGGAACAACTTCCGTCCCCGGACGATCGACGCCGATGCCGTCACCTTGCTCGAGCGCTACAGCTGGCCGGGCAACGTCCGCGAATTACGGAACGTCGTCGAGCGGATGGCGATCCTCAGCACCGGCGATCGCATCACGGCGGACGCGATTCCGCTGGAAGTGCGCTCCGCTCACCCCATCCGGGCGGCAGGGCTGCAGGAGGTGCGCGACTCGGCCGAGCGCGACCGGATCCGGCAGGCCCTGGATCAGACGGACTGGAATGTCTCGGCCGCGGCGCGTCTGCTCGATACCGAACGCACGGCGCTTCACAAGCGGATGCGGACGCTCGGGTTGAAACGGCAGTAGCTCGTCCACCGGGCGACGTGGCTTCGATCGACGCCAAGCCGCAGAGGTGGCAATCCGCGGATTCTGCCCAAGAAATTCCGGCGCTGTCACATTTCCGAGTCCCCACTCGTCTCCTGGGCATGAACGGAATCGGCCTCCGAGGTCGGCCGTGGCTGAGTCTGGTGGTTGTGGTCCACCTCGTCATCTCGGCGCTGCACGGCACAGCTCATAACGCAGCACACGTTCCGCTATCCTCAGCGGGCACAGTCTTTGTGTTCGTCGTGATCCTGGCGGGACCGTTGGTTGGCGTCGCCGTGCTGTGGTGGCTGGAGCGAGTTGGTGGTTGGATCATCGCGAGTACGATGGCAGGGTCGTTCACTTTTGGGTTCTTGAATCACTTCGTATTCGCGAGCCCGGATCATGTGGCTCACGTTGCGCCCTCATGGCGGCCGCTCTTCGCGACGACCGCAGTACTGCTCGCGCTGACGGAAGCGCTCGGCTTCGCGCTGGCGCTGCGCCTCGTGCAGAAATCGGAGAACGTGTGATGAACGTTTTTGTGGCAGGAGGTTCGGGAACAATAGGGATGCCGCTCGTGCGCGCGTTGAGTGCGGCCGGTCATCAGGTGACGGCCCTCACGCGATCGGTGAACAAGCGCGACGAATTGAGCGCCCTGGGTGCGTCGATTGCGGTCGCTGACGCCTTGGATCGTGACGCCTTGATCGACGTCGTGAGAGACGTACGTCCAACGCACGTGATTCACCAGCTGACCGCGCTTCCCAAGGATGGACCGCGTCGTGCGAGCGACCTCGCCGCCACCAATCGGCTGCGAATAGACGGCACACGCAACCTGCTCGATGCGGCGATTGCCGTCGGCGCCCGGAGATTCATCGTCGGATCTTTTGCGCCGCTCTCCCCTCGAGGCCCTTCGACGCGTTTCGCTCGCCCAGGACGGGCGCCTTCGACCGGCGCCGCTCGCCCTGGCCAGGCCAAGTCGGAATCTGAGGACGAAGCCGCAGTGGCTGTTCGATCGATGGAGAATCAGGTGCTCGATGCAACTCAGCGCGGCGTGATCGAGGGCATCATCCTTCGCTACGGTCTGTTCTATGGTGTCGAGACGCCATCGACGATGGCGATGATCGAGATGGTACGGAAGCGTCGGCTGCCAGTGGTTCGTGGCGACGCCGGCCAGCTGCCGGTGATCCATATAGACGATGCCGTGAGCGCCACGGTGAGGGCTCTCGAGGCAGGTCGCTCGGGCGCCAGCTACGACATCGTCGACGATCGCGCCGTAAGCTTGACGGAGATCGTCGAGGCGCTCGCCGAGTTCACCGGTTCCCCGGCCCCGTTGAGAGTACCCGCCTGGCTGCCTCGGCTCGTCGCGCCGTACATGGCGCGCATGACGTCGATCCGCATGCCACTGTCGAATGCCGAGGCGAAGGCCGAGCTCGGGTGGTACCCGAGGTATCCGACCATGCGGGACGGTCTGGCGGAAATACTTCAACACGCGGCGTAAACGATGAACCAGGACATTCTCCAGACTGAAAGACCGCTGCTGTTCTCGATCGCGTACCGCATGCTCGGAAGCGCGTCGGATGCCGAAGACGTTCTGCAGGACGCGTGGGTTCGCTACCGGAGTGTGGACCAGTCGGCGATTCGCTCGACCAAGGCCTTCATGACGACCGTGGTCACGCGTCTCTGCCTGGATCGGTTGAAGTCGGCGCAGAAGACCCGTGAGGAGTACATCGGACCCTGGTTGCCTGAACCTGTCCTGACGTCGGAACTGGAGACTCCGGAATCGATGCTGCAGCGCGCCGAGTCGGTCACTCTCGCGTTTCTTGTCCTGCTGGAACAGCTGTCACCGGAGGAACGGGCGGTGTTCCTGCTCAAGGACATCTTCGATTACGAGCACTCGGAGATCGCCGATATTCTCGGCACGACAACCGAGAACTCGCGTCAACTGCTGCACCGCGCCAAGTCGCGGCTGGCGAAAGGGCGGCCGCGACTGACCGGCACCGCGCAGGCGCGCCGCGCGGTGGCCGAGCGTTTTGCCCAGGCGTTCTCGTCCGGCGATGCAGACGAGCTGACCTCGCTTCTGACCATCGACGTCGGGATGTGGAGCGATGGCGGCGGGAAAGCAACGGCGGCACGGCGGCCGGTCCTCGGCCGCGAGCGTGTGCTCAACTTCCTGGTCGGCCTTCATCGGACGGCCGAAACGAGAGGCCTCCTTCGCGATGCCTCGCTCACGATCGAGGACGTCAATTCCGAGCCGGCGCTGGTCTTGCGACTGCGCGGACATCTGGAGTCGATCTTCGTATTGTCGATCGACGCGGGCGTGATCTCGGGGATCCGGGTGGTCCGCAATCCTGACAAGCTCGCGCACATCGAGCGTCAGCTCACCACGCTTCACTGACACGTCACGACGACGCCCGGCTACGGCGGAAGCATGCCTCATCGAATCGACCGCGTGACCAATTCCTCGTATGCTCCCTGGCACTACGCTGAAACGGGATCAGGGGAGCCGCTGATCCTTCTCCACGGCATCGGCATGTCCCACGCGGCATGGAAGGCGGTGACTCCGTATCTCCAATTGACCCGTCGCGTCATTGCGTTCGACATTGCCGGCTTTGGTCTGACACCGCCCTTACCCCGGAGCACGCCGCCCACAATTTCAAACCTCGTCGACGGGCTGTGCCGGTCGCTCCGCGCGATCGACATCGAGATGCCGGTCGACATCGCGGGCAATTCACTCGGCGGCTGCATGGCGCTCGAGGCGGCGAGGCGCGGCATGGCCCGAACCGTCGTGGCGATTTCGCCTATCGGACTGTGGACGAACGGACCGGCGCCACACGTCAGGTATGTCTTTCGCAGCTTGCGATGGCTGGCGACCCGCTCGCCGGCGTTGCTCAAACTCCCGATGCGCAACGGGCTGACTCGGGAGCTGGCGCTCGCGGTTCCGCTCTCGGTCGGAAGCCGGCGTATGCCGGTCAACGACGCGCTTCGGTGTATCGACGACCTCGCGGGCTCGACCGCGTTTGACGAGACATTCGAAAGCACGCTGAGCCGTTTCTCGGGGCTCGACATCGGCGTGCCCGTGACGGTCGCCTTTGGCAACCGCGATTGGATTCTCACCAAGCGGTCACGACATCGCCACGCTCTGCCCGCGCATACTCAGTGGGTGACGAAGCACGGTTGGGGGCACGTGCCGATGTGGGCCGATCCGAGAGGAGTTTCAGATGCGATTCTGAGGGACGCAGGGCCCTCCGGTGATAGACGCGCGGTCCGGGGCGGTGACCGAATCGAAGCGGGGGAAGCCAGGCTAACGGTCACGTCACGATGAAGACGTGTACAATCCCTGTCTTCATGTCCACGCACAAAGTCATGTTGGCCGCCGTGCTCGCGTTCACCCTGATCGGGTGCGGATCGAATCGGCCGCTATCCGTCACAGCGATTCAGCTCGGTCGATCGGTGAATTCCGACAACACCGTCAGCGGCTTTACGACGACGTTCGCGCCAGACGATTCCATACACCTGGCGGTTCTCACCGGCGGCGCTGGTTCGGGCACGATTCGCGTCCGCTGGAAGTACGGTGACCGGGTCATCGACGAGCCAAAGAAGCAGGTGTCGTATCAGATGGCAGCCGCGACAGAGTTTCGACTGCAGAGTCCCGGCGGGTTTCCAGCTGGCGACTACACCGCCGAAGTGTTCGTGAACGATCAATCGGCCGGCATCCGGCCGTTCCGAGTCGAATTGTCGCGCTAGCCCCTAGCCACCGACGAGCCAGTATTCGTCCCACCACTCGTCATCAAAATGTTGCGAAGACGAGATGTCAGCGGCGAATGAATGTGAGAGACTCGTCGATCTGCTCGTTCGTACGGACGATAACCCCCAGCGCGACTTCACAGGAGGCTTCGTGATGACCACCGCCACATCCACCCTGCTTGGACGCCCGGTTTGGTACGAGTTGATGACCAGCGACATGGCTGGTGCGGAGAATTTCTACAAGAACGTGATCGGCTGGACGTCGGCGTCGTTCCGGGGCGCGCCGGATCCATACAACGTCTTCAAGCGCAGCGGCGATGTCCAGGTTGCCGGCCTGATGCCGACGCCGAAGGGCATGAACATGCCGCCATTCTGGTCGATGTATGTAGCGGTGCCGAAACTCGAAGAAGCCGTCGCACATATCAAGCGACTCGGAGGCACCGAGCTTTCGGGTGTGATCGACGTCCCGACGGTGGGCCGCATCCAGATGCTGAAGGACCCCCAGGGTGCCGCGTTCTACATCATTCAACCCGCGCCACGGGAAGAGCGGCCGGAAAAAGCGCCCGAAGTGGGCGAGGCCTCATGGCACGAGCTGATGACGACGGATGCGGACGCGGCGATGAAGTTTTACAGCGACGTGTTTGGCTGGCAGCCCAGCGAGGCCATGGACATGGGGGAGATGGGCAAGTACCAGATGTTCAATCGACCCGTTGGCATGATCGGCGGGATGATGAACAAACCGCCGGCGATGGCGAACGTTCCGCCGTACTGGGCGATCTATTTTCTCGTTCCCGACATCAACGCCGCCGTCGATCGCATCAAGGCCAACGGTGGACAGATCCTCAACGGGCCGATGGAAGTTCCCGGCGGTGACTGGATCGTGAATGCGATGGATCCGCAGGGCGCGATGTTCTCGCTGCACGCGAAGAAGGCGTAGCACACCCACCGACGCTTCGCGAGTTACGGCGGGCAACCGGCGCAGAATCGAAGCCGGCTCGTGCGAGCCGGTTTCGATTCTGTTATCGCGAAACCGACCTTGTGATCGTGCTGTCGCACGATGTATCCACAACTGCAGATTAATCTCCGAGGGGCTTCGCCCCTCGGGACTCCCCTACATCCGCCATCGCTCGCCGCTTATACAGCTCGCTCCTGGCGCGTGGGCTCGTTCGCCACACTGGCGTCCGGATTGGAGCCACTTGTAAGAAACCTTCCGCAAATCTAGAACACGCGTCGCTGTTCGGGGCACGACCCTTGCACGATTGAGGCGCTCCTATCCGGACGCGCCATGATTTCTGATCCCGTTGTGCGCACGACGGCGCTCTTGTGCCTGAGTCTTCTGCCTGGCGGGATGCGCTGGTGGTCGGCGCGCACGCTGATTCCTCTCCTCGACGATCCCGTCCTTCCCGAGCGTCTTGCCGCTCATCGCCGCCGGAACCTGATTGGCTTGTGGTTCGTGCTCGCAGCGGTCATGGTCCTCGGCGGCCTCCGAGATCTCCTCTGGACGATGCCGATCGTCATGGCCGGCCGCCTCGTAACCGGCTATCCGATTCGACGAGCGCTGTACGACGAGCACTGGAACGTTGCCACGTACATGGTGACGATGTTCCGACTGTGGCTGGCGGTCGCCGGGTTCTGGTTGTCGCTCGCGGCGGCACCGCTCGTCGCCGCCGCGGCAGGATCGCTGGACTGGGTCGCCGCGCTTGCGGTTGCGGTGCTTCTCTTCTGGTGGAACAGCCGATACGCGGATGTGTTTCGCTGGCTCGTGCGGTCGCAGTCGTTCCCCGACGGTCCGCTGCTCGCACGTTTCCAGGCCATGGCTGAAGCAAGCCGTGCGAAGCGACCGCGATTCGAGCTCGTGGATTTTCGCGGCGGGGCCATCGCCAACGCGCTTGCCCTCTCGTCGCTGCGCGGTTCATCGGTTCTTTATACCGATACACTCATTCGGTTGCTTGACGCGGACGAGACCGTCGCGATCACCGCACACGAGATCGCTCACCTCGAGTACTACGACGCGGCCAGGCTTCGAAAGATCCGCAGCATCACCCTGGCCTTGATCGCCGGCGCGACGTGCGCAGCGCTGTTGCCTCGCCTGATTCCGGATCTGTCGCTGCTGATGCTCGCCGCATTCTGGGGCGTCGCGTTCGTGGCCACGATCGCCTGGATGGCACGCGACAAGCAAAAAAACGAGACCGCCAGCGATCTTCGCGCCGTGGAGCTGTGTGGCAATCCGGAAGCGCTCATTCGCGCCCTCACGAAGGTCTACACCTTCTCGCGGGTCCCTCGGCGCTTTTCCGTCGAAACGGAGCGAGCGGCCAGTCACCCCAGCCTCGCGCGTCGGATTCGTGCGATTCGGGCGGCGGCAGGCGTGGCGCAATCCCAAACACTTCAGGAGCCCGCGATCGTGCGCGGATCGGACGGGCACACGGTCATCGTGTTTGAAGACGATCGGCTGCACTGGCAGGAACACGAGGGCGCGGCGCACCTTCTGTCCTACGCGCATCTCACCGAGCTGCGAGTGCTGGCCCGGCCTTCGGGCGGCACACGGCTGATCGCGCTCGAGCGCGGCGGCCGACGCTGGGAGACGCCACTCGAGGCAGCGGAAGCCGCGCGCGCCCAGGCGATCCTGGATCGCGTGGACGTCCGGCTTGCCGAGCCGGTCGTGCCGCCTCGGACGACGCCGCTTCTGCAAGCGGCGGTCGCCGGCGTCGCGATCTGCGCGATGTGGGTTGGCCATATCCTGCTGGCAGTGATCGCGCTCGGCGCGGCGCTCAGATCGGCGGCCACGTTCTTTGCCGCCGCCGGTGCCGCCGCTCTTGGCGCTTCCGTTCTCGTCGCCCGTCAGGCCATCGCGGCCGGCGAGCTCACGGATGCGTGGCCCGCGGCCGGGCTCGCCGTTCTCGGCGTCGCCCTCATCGCTGGCGCCTGGCGCAAACGGGAGGAGGATCGCAACCCTCTCGTGAATGTCGGCGTTATGGTGCTGGCGCTCCTTGTCTTGACCAGCCTCGCAGCGATCGCCATACGTGGCGGAGGCGCGGTCGGACTCAACCAGGCGAGTCTTGCGATTCCGTCCGCTGCGGTTTTACCCCTCGCGCTCGCGGCGGCGCTCGTGTTGAGGCCAGGTCGAGCCTGGCGGCTTGCTGCGATCCCAATCGCGCTGGTTGGAGTGATGATTGGCCTCGCCGGCAGCGGAACCTTTCTCTACGCGTTCGGACGCGATCCGTTTCTCGTGACCGTGCGTCCCTTGCCGATCGAGACCCTGACGAGCACACCGGCCACCGACTTCACGGTCCCGGCAATGGTCAGCGATTTGCGCCTTTCGCCGAGCGGCCGGCAGATCGCACTCTTGAAGCACGCGGTTGCGGTGGGGGTCGTGCCCAGCATTTCGGTCGCGACGACATCGACATTTTCGGTTGGAGCGCCCGGATCCGAATTCGTGCCGGTCAGCGCCAACGACGTGCTCTTTCTCGACGATCAGCGGCTGCTGACCCTCACCGTCGTTGGCACCGACACGGTCCTGCGGCAGGTGACGCTGCCTTCGCAAGCGATCGCATGGGAACAGCAAATTCCGAACGTCCATCTCGCGCGTCTCTCGTATCGGCCCGGCACGCAACGCTGGATCGTGACTGGCATGAGCCTCGAGGGTCATCTAGTGGCGATCGAGGCCGCGCTTGGCAGCACTGACGTTCACCGCAGCGAGTGGAACATTGCCGATCAAACGGGCTGGCCCGACGCGTGGGCGGTCGACGGCGACAGCGTTCTGATCGCGCAACGCCAGTTCGACCTCGACGGCCTCAGCTGGACCACGTTGTTCATGTTCGATCGCATGCAGACGCGACTGACTCGAATCACTCCGAGCGGGACGAGCAAGATTGCGGCCTCCCAACTGGATACCAGCTGCTCCGATCGGGCGTTCGACACCGCGCGACTGGCCTGCCTGGCCTTCGACGGCACCCGAACGCACGTGCTCGCGGTTGACCCGACCGGCGTTCCCCGGCCGATCGGGTCGCTGAAAGGCCACTTCGTCAGTTACCGGCCGACGCGCGACGGCTGGCTGAGTGGATGGCTCACCTCTGGACGCTGGCTCAATTCCACGCCGCTGGCAGTCAACGTCGTCTCCGGTCGTGCAATTGCGATCCCGCGCGAGCTTCGCGCGGACGAGCTCACAGTTGTGGCGGGAACTGCCGGGGTGCTCTCGCACAACGGGCTCACAACCCGGGTGAGGCTCTACCGATTGGACTCTGAATCCCTCATCACTAATCACTAATCCTGAATCACTGATCCTGAATCCCCGATCCTCGAATCACGAATCCTTGAATCTTTGAATCCTTTGAATCCCGGATCACGGCATCGCTCCAGCGATCGCCGTAATTCGACGATTCAAAAGATTCAACGATCCGCGATTCAGCGATTCGAGGATCAGCGATTCGAGGATCAGCGATTCAGGATTAGTGATTAGTGATCAGGGATTAGGAACTAGCTGTAGACCCTCTACGTCTAAGGACGTAGACCGTCTACGACTATGGCCAAATCTCCTGATGACCAGCGCCTGGAGCTTCTCCAGGGCACCCTCGACATGCTCATCCTGCGCACGCTCCAGTGGGGCCGTCAGCACGGCCACGGCATCGGGCAGATGATTCGTGCGCAATCGGCCGATGTGCTCAAGGTCGAAACCGGATCGCTATATCCGGCGTTACACCGCCTGGTGAAGCGGGGATGGCTGAAATCCGAGTGGGGCGTCAGCGAAGCCAACCAGCGAGCGAAGTACTACCAGTTGACCGCGGCAGGCAAGGCGCAGTTGTCGCGCGAGCAGGATCGCTGGTCGCAGCTGGTTCAGGCGATCGGCCGCATCATGAACCCCGCGCAGGCGAACAAGGAATAGCCAATGCGACCCGACGAGCGTGAGCTCGACGATGAAATCCGCGGCCACATTGCGCTCAGCATCAAGGAGCGAGTCGATCGTGGAGAGGACGTGGAATCGGCTCGACGAGCTGCATTGATCGAGTTCGGGTACATCCCTGCCGCACGCGAATCGATGCGGCAAGTCTGGCACCGCCGCTGGTTCGAGGCATCGGCATCGCTCGGGCGAGAAATGCGAATCGGGTTCCGTTCTCTCCGGCGCACCAAGGGCTTCGCCGCAACCATCGTGATAACCCTCGCACTTGGCATCGGCGCCACCGCCGCCATTTTCAGCGTCGTCCGCGGCGTGCTCCTCCGGCCCCTCGTCAATCGCGACGAAGATCGACTCATCTACATCCGGCAGAGCGGACCCGGCATCGGCGCCGGGAACATGACCTTTTCGGTGCCGGAGGTCGACGATCTGAAATCACACGTCACCACCATCGCCGCGTTCGGCGACTTTTCCACGGTTGATTTCACGCTGATTGGGCTCGGCACCGAGCCTCGCGTCGTGAAAGCCGGCGTCGTTGGGGGATCGTTTTTCGATGTCATGGGTCTTCGTCCCGTCCTCGGCCGCCTGTTGAACGCGCAGGACGATGGGCCGAACGCGGCAGGCGCGGCGGTCCTGACCTACCGGTTCTGGATGACAGCGCTGAACAGCGATCCGACGGTCATCGGTCGAACGATCCGCCTCGGTCCCCGTCCCGCCACCGTGGTTGGCGTGCTCGAGCCATCGGTGCCGTACCCGGCGGATACCGAGATCATCGCCAACGTGGTCACCAGTCCCCATCACCTCGGGGCGACGATGGTGACCAACCGTGTTCACCGGATGACCGAGCTGTTTGGCCGTCTTGCCCCCGGCGCCTCGATCGAAGATGCGCGCGCAGAGCTGACTGCCGTGCACCGGACGATGATGCACGACCATCCCGAGGCGTATTCCCCTCAGGCCGACATCCGGTTGCGCGTATCACGACTTCGCGATCAGATTGCGGCGCCGGCGCGAACGATCCTACTCGTGCTGCTCGCTGCCGCAGCCGTCGTGTTCGTGATCGCCTGCTCAAACGTTGCGAACTTAATTCTCGCGCGATCGGTTCGGCGCGAAGGGGAGCTCGCGGTGCGCGCTGCTCTCGGCGCAAGTGCCGGGGCGCTGCGCCGGACGCTGCTGGCAGAGACGCTGGTGCTCTGTGGCGCCGGCGCGGCACTGGGCGTGTTGCTGGCTGGCCCATTCGTGACCCTCGTTGCGAGGTTTGCCGCTCGTTTTTCCGTGCGCGCTCTCGAGGTCACGGTCGATCCGAGTGTGCTGTGGGTAGGCGCCGGTCTGGCGATTGCCGCAGCGGTCGTGCTCGCGTTCATTCCACGATTGCCGTCAGCGCATGCGCCGGCCGGCCTGGGCCTGGCCAGTGGGACTGTGCGGATCACGGCAGGTACGAACCGTCGTCTCCGCCTCTTCGCAACCGCTCAGATCGCGCTGTCCTTCGTGCTGCTCGTCGGTGCGGGGATGCTTCTCGCCGCGCTGATCGCGTTGCAGACCGCGGCGACCGGCTACGACATGCGGCAGGTGCTGGTCTTCGACATGCCCACGCCGGCGACCGGAGTCGGACTGAACGACGCCAAGCTGATTGACTTCTACCAGCAGACGACTCGGCGGCTGAGCCAGCTACCCGGTGTCGAACGCGTTGCCGTCGGAAGCTTCGTGCCGTGGCGCGACGCCGGCAGCTTCGGGGCCAGCGTCAGGTTCGCGGTTGAAGGCTATACGCCCGCGAGTGGCGAGGAGAACCCTCGCGCACGGTTCCGCATCGTATCAGGTCGATTCTTCGACGCGCTTGGCATTCCGATGATCGCGGGCCGCGACTTCACCGATGAAGACCGCATCGGCAGCGAGCCGGTCGTGATCGTCAGCCAGAGCGTCGCCCAACGGTTGTTCCCAAACGGCGAGGCCTTGAACCGGAAGATGTGGTGGACCGATCCGTACTTCAGCACGCTGCTGCCGCGACGAATCGTCGGTATCGTGGCAGACGTTGACGACGAGAACGTCGAGCGCCGGTCGGCCATGACGATCTATCACCCGGTTGGTCAGTTCGGCATCGCCGGCAGGTTGTTCATACGCGCGTCAGGCGATCCATACTCTCTCGTCGCCACCGTCACGCAGGTCATTCGAAGCATCTCGGCCGACCAGCCGCTCGAACGCGCGGCGACGCTGGAGGACGTCCGCGCTCAAGTGCTGTCGCCCGAGCGACTCAACGCATTTGTGTTCTCCGCATTCGCGGGCATCGCGCTGCTGATTGCCATCGTCGGCGTGGCCGGTGTCCTGTCGTTCTCGGTGAGTGCGCGCACGCGCGAGTTCGGTGTGCGTCTCGCAGTCGGATCGTCGCCGCGGCAGCTGGTTGCGCGCGTGCTCTCGGAGGGCCTGGTGATCTCCGCGATTGGTATTGCGGTCGGTGCCGCTGCGGGACTCGGCGTTGAGCGCCTGGCGCGCGGGGTTTTCGACAGCGTCGACCTGCCGGGCGCGGTGCCGGTGGTGGGTGCTGCGATGTTGCTTGTTGCCGCCGCAGTCGTGGCCTCCATGATGCCGGCCGTGCGTGCGTCACATGTGGACGTTTTGCAGGCGCTGAGGTCAGAATGACGCCTCGAGCCGCTCTTCGTCTCTGGCCAGGCGTCATAACGGCGGTCCTGTTGTGCCTGCTGAGATTTGTGACGCCGCTCGTTCTGCCCGACGTTGCGTTGTACGGGTTCCTTGGAGCGATCGCCTGTGCCCTGGTGATCGTCGTGTGGTGGCTGTTCTTCAGTAGGGCGCCCTGGGTCGAGCGGGTTGGTGCCATCGCGCTGATGGTCCTCGCGCTGTACGCCACATCGCGCGTCGTCCATATCTCGATTCGCACAGCGATGATGGGAAACATGCTTCCCGTCTACTCGATCTTTGTGCTCCCGCCGGCACTGGTCCTCTGGGCGGCCGCCACCAGTCGTCTTTCGGACCCCGTCCGTCGCGTCTGGCTGGTGCTGACGATCTGTCTTACCTGCGGTGTGTTCACGCTCTTGCGAACAGACGGAGTCAAGGGATTTGGGTCGCAGCTGACATGGCGATGGTCGAAGACGGCGGAAGAGCGTCTGCTCGCGCGGACGGCGACTGAAGCCGTGAGCACTCCACCGCCAGCCCCAGCTGCTTCACCTGGTCCAGCAGCGCCGGAAATAACCAAGGCTCCCGCTACCATTCCAGGCTCGGAGAAGCGGACTGACACTGCGCACCCAACCAAGCCGATCGAACGAACGACACCTGCTGCTTCAGCCAAGACCGAAACTCCTCCGGCCACGACCGCGATCAAACCTGCGGAGTGGCCAGGCTTTCGCGGTCCGGCTCGCGACGGCATCGTCCACGGCGTGCGAATCAACACGGACTGGGCCTCATCGCCTCCGGTTCCGCTCTGGCACCGTCCGATTGGACCGGGATGGTCGTCGTTTGCGGTCAGCGGAGATTTGTTCTACACGCAGGAGCAGCGAGGCGATGACGAGATCGTCGCGTGCTACCGCGTGGGTAACGGCGAACCAGTGTGGAAGCATCGCGACACGGTTCGATTCTGGGAGTCGAACGGCGGTGCCGGTCCGCGGGCGACGCCGACGCTCAGCAACGGTCGTGTCTACGCGTTCGGAGCGACCGGCATCCTGAATGCGCTCGACGCGGGCACCGGAGCGGTCGTGTGGTCGCGTGACGTCGCTGCTGATGCGGCCAGGAAGGTACCGATGTGGGGGTTCTCGAGTTCACCGCTGGTTCTTGGCGATCGGGTCGTGATTGCCGCGTCGGGAAAGCTCGTGGCCTACGACATCGCGACGGGGAAGCGGCTGTGGTTCGGACCAGATCTGCCCGGAAGTTATAGCTCACCGCACCTGGCCACGATCGACGGCGTCGATCAGATCCTGTTGCTGACCGCGGCCGGCGCAACGAGCGTCGCACCGTCGGACGGTAAAGTGTTGTGGGAGCACTCATGGCCGGAGGGCACAACGATCGTGCAGCCGGCATTGACGGGAGACGGCGATGTCCTGATCAACACGTTGACCGGCACCGGCGGTCTCGGCATCCGCCGGCTTGCTGTGGCGCACGGTTCCGGCGGCTGGACGGTCACCGAGCGCTGGACGTCCACCGGGTTGAAGCCGTATTTCAATGACTTTGTTGTTCACAATGGACACGCGTACGGTTTCGACGGCAATATTCTTTCCTGTATCGACCTGCGGGACGGCAAGCGGAAGTGGAAAGGCGGGCGCTACGGCGACGGTCAGCTCGTGCTGCTGCCCGATCAAGATCTGCTGTTCGTCATCTCGGAGGAAGGCGAGCTCGCCCTGGTGAAGGCAACGCCCGATCAATTCAGCGAGGTGGCGCGCTTCAAAGCGATTGACGGCAAGACGTGGAACCACCCGGTCCTCGTCCGCGACTTCCTGCTGGTGCGCAACGGCGAAGAGATGGCCGCCTTCCGGCTGGCACTCCAGGGACAGTAATACAGGTTCTACAAGGTTCCGCAGGGTTCCACTGGGTTCGTTCGGGTTCTACCAGGTTCTACTGCTGCGCCTCCGCGTACGCTGAGCGGACCGCGGCGGCAAGGCCATTCGCGCGCGGCCAGTTCGGGTGCTGCGCCTGAAACTCTGCCTGCACCGTCGTTGCCGCTTCGTCGGCGCTCTTGCCCTCGGCTTTGAGTGCGCGGGCGCGCGCCTGTACCCCCTGCATGATGGTTCTGTTGGTCGCGATGATCGTGCCTGGACCGACGTCCCCGTGCGCGGGCACGATGGTCTGCGGTTTCAACGCCTCGAGGGTGTCGAATGCCGCCAGCCACGCCTTCATGCTCGACACCGGCGTCGCTGCCAGAAAGGAATTGTTCATAACGACGTCGCCGGCGAAGAGGACGTTGTCACCCTCGACAAAAAACGCGGTGTCTCCTTTTGTGTGGGTCGGACCGACCAGCAGGAATCGAACGCGGGTGCCGCCGAGATCGAGCGTGAACTCGCGCTCGAACGTGATCGCGGCCGGACGACGCGCCGCGTCCTTCAGGATCTCAGCGGTCGCGGGCGAGCGTCCTGAGAACATCTGCACCATCTGCATGCCCCCCTGTTCGAACTCCGCTTCCTGAACGGTGGAGTTGATGTATTTGGCGGAGGCCGGGAATGCGATGTAGCCGGTCGTATGCTCGGCATGGAAGTGCGTCGTTCCGATAAACAACTCGGCGTTCTTGCTCACCTTGGCGACCTCTCGCAGGACGGTTTCTCCGTTGCGGCGTCCGAGCCCGGGATCGATCACGAGCGTGGCCTGCGAGCCAACGATGATGCCGACGTTCGGGACCAGGCCGACGTTGTTGTCGGGGATGACGTAGGTATGCGGTCCGAGCTTGACGGTTGCGTTCTCTCGAACCAGCGGATCCGGTGCAGGGCCGCGCTGCGCTATCAGGATGGACGACGCGAGCGTGCAAGCCAGTGTCAGCAGGGGAAACGAGAAATGACGCCGCATGTAGCTCCTTCGAGGGTATCGGCCATCCCTCAGGCCAGTCCAATCCTGCGAGCGAACACCGGCCACTGTGACGATGCACGCAGGGCCGGCGCATATGGACCGCCGACGACAATCATCATCAGAAGCGGGTGGCGCTGCTCGACCAGCAGACGCATGAATTCGAACGCGCGATCCGTCTCGCCGCTCGCGAGATGATACAGCGCATATCCGATCGCATTGCCGTATTCCTCCGCCGGCCCCGCCTCGGCCATCAGGTCTGCTGCACGGCGGTCGTCGCCAGTTCGGCGAAGCAGGCCGGCCAGCAGCCCGGTGCTGGCGGCATGAAAGATGATCCGTTCACGGAAGCGCTCAGCAAACGCGAGCGCCTGGTCGATCGGCGCGAGCGCCACATTTCGCGCGAGCAGGCCGTAGGTTGCGGGAAAGTCGGGGGCCAGTTCCATCAACGTCTCGACCACCTGCGAAGACTCCGCATCCCTGCCTGCCGACGTCAGCGACGCTGCCAGGCCGACGCGAAATATCATGTTCAGCGGATCCTGCTCGATTGCACGGTGATGTTCCGCGATCGCTTCCTCGGCGCGGCCCGTAAGACGCAGGTTGAAGTACGCGTTCATGTGGCGAATCCCCGGCGTCACCGGCTCCTTCGCCATCGCCGCCCTGAACTGCCGTTCGCCCTCGGCCCAGTCGAAATCGTAGGTGGTCGCGACGATGCCCAACCAGGCGTGCGCCTCGGGGAGTGCCGGGTCGAGAGTGATTGCGCGCTCGAGCGACGGCCGTATGCGAGCGGCGGCCGCTTGCGCTTCCGGTCCTTTGCCGCTTGCGAGAATGTGAAACACCTCGGCGAGCGCTGCATGCGGAAGTGCGAAGCGTGGATCGAGGGCGATCGCCTGCTCGTAGCATCGGAGGCCCTGCGCGAACCGTTCACGGGTCAGCCCCTGCCAGATATGATGACGCGCCATCATGTACGCTTCGTAGGCGGCGACTTTCGGCGTGTAGGCGGCGGCGGGCGCCTCGGCCGTGAACCGGCCGCGTAATGCGTTCGCGATCGCGGAGGCGATGTCGTCCTGTACCGCGAAGACGTCCGCAAGCTCGCGATCGTAGCGCTCGGACCACAGGTGAAATCCGTTCGACACGTCGACGAGCTGTGCCGTCACTCGAATCCGGTTGCCGGCGCGACGAACGCTGCCTTCGAGAATGGTGCTGACGCCAAGCGCCTCTGCGATCCGTCCAATCGGCCGTTGCTGCCCTTTGAACGCGAACGCAGAGGTCCTGGCAATCACCTTCAGTCCCGGCACGTGGGCCAGAGCGTTGATGATCTCTTCGGTCAAGCCGTCGCTGAAGTATTCCTGTTCCGGATCCGAGCTGAGATTCGCGAACGGCAGGACCGCGATCGACGCGCCCGTTTCCTCGGTGGTCGGCAGCTGTTCGAGTGCCGTCCTCAGCTCCGCCGCAGTCTGGTAGCGGTGCGCCGGCGATTTCTCGAGGCACCGCTTGACGATCTGCGTCAGCGCCGGCGGCGCGTCGAGCGGCATGGGATCGTCGCGCAAGACGGCGGTCAGCGTCTCGATCGTGGAAGGACCATCAAACGCGCGACGGCCCGACAGCATTTCGTACAACACGGCGCCGAAACTGAAGATGTCCGAGCGCGCGTCGGCGGCGCGGCCCTGCGCCTGCTCGGGAGCCATGTAGGCCGGCGTCCCCGAGACCGTCGTCTCGCTCGTCATCGTCGAGTCTGGAGTGACGCCGACTCTCGATCTGGCGATACCGAAGTCGAGCAGCTTGGCTCGTCCGTCGGCCAGCAGAATGTTTGCCGGTTTCAGATCGCGATGGATGATGCCTTTGGCGTGGGCCGCTTCGAGCGCGCCGACAATCTGAAGGGCGATTCGAGTGGCGTCCGCGGCGTCCATCGGACCGGCGAGGGGCGTTCCATCGACGAACTCCATCACCAGGTAATCGCTGCCGACGTCGTGCAGCGTGCAGATGTGCGGGTGGTTCAGGCCCGCAATCGTTCGTGCCTCGCGCTCGATGGTGGCGCCTGGCACGCGGAGCCGTTTGATCGCGACAATCCGTTCGAGCCTCGTGTCCCGGGCCTTCCAGACGTCGCCCATGCTTCCGGCGCCGATGCCGCTGAGGAGCACGTACGGCCCGACCTGGCTTCCCGCCTCCCAGATGCTCACGAGATCGGAATTGTAGTGTGAAGCCGTCTCACTCGGGCGACCCGGCGTCGCTCATTTCTTCAACAGACTTGGAGGCGCACCGGCCGTGACCGCACCCTTCGATTCAACCACTCGTCTCGCCTCGTAGTTGACAACGTTGGCGTCACTTCGGATCGCTGTCAGATAGGCGGTGCGGAGAAGTTGCTCTTTGCGCGACTTGAGCGCGTCGGTGATCCGTTCCTTCACGCCAGGCGTGGAGAGGTCGCGCTGTCCCGCCTGCTCATGCGCGACGACGAGCACCAGCGTGTAGGCGCCGCTCACCGCCGCCACATTCACGGTCCCGGGCGCCTTGTTCAGCACCGCGTCTCGAAGCGCCGGAGCCGCCTGCTTCAGTTTCGACAGCGGTATCAATCCCATGTCGCCCCCGCGAGGCGCCGATTCAGGGTCTTCCGAGTAACCGGCGGCCAGATCGCGAAACGATGCACCGGCCTTGAGGCGCTCCATCAGCATCTTGACCTTTGCCGCAGCCGCCTGCGGCGTTGTCGCATCATCTCCAGTTCCGTTCGCCAGTTGCGGGTCTCGCATTGGCGTCACCACGAGCTGCGCAATGTGATACGCCTCTTCCGGCACGTTGAACTGCGCACGATTGGCGTTGAAAAAGTCGGTGACCGCCTGATCCGTCACGGCGATCTTTGAATTGACCTCTTGCTCGATGACCTTCTGCGTGAGCATTTCGCGCCGAAGCCCTTCGCGCATGTCCTCCGGGGTCAGGTTGCGCCGCGCCAGTTCCTGCTTGAACCCATCATCGGTCAGATTCTTCTTGGCGTTGTTGTAGGCCGTGTCGAGATCGCTCTGGGGGACATCGATTTTCAAGGCCGGAGCCTTGGCCACGAGGATCTCCTGGACGATGAGGTCGTTGAGGATGTTCAACTTGGCCGTGAGCGTCTCCTCGTCCGACATCGGTTGCGAATCGTCGCGTGTGCGGCGGAAGACCTTGTCCACGTCTGTACCGGTGATGGTCTTGCCGTCGACGACGGCCCACGCGTCCGATGAAACCGCCGGCGCCGCTGCCGGCGTTGGAGTCGATCGACAGGCGCCGATGGATGCAATTGCGAGCATGCCGAGAAAGACCAGAACGTAGCGGTAGCGAAAAACAAGCCGTTGCTGAAGCATAGCCTCCGAGCGTACTGCTGGAACGCCCGGCAGAACAATAGCTAGTTGATGAGCAACTTCTTAAAAGGCGAAGGCGACCTGCGCACCGAGCCGATTCCGCCTGACGAGCGGGCCGATCACGATTTTCGGCGAGCGACTGCCTGATGGGTGCGCCTCGTATACCGTGATCTTTCTCGAGCTGGAGCGATCGATCAGCCAGCCGACCAGTACGCCGACTCCGATGGACACGTAGTCTTCCGGGCACATGCCGGTGCACTCGTTCGGATCCGCAGCCAGCCAATAAATGCCGGGAATCGCGCCGATGGCGCCGCCAATGAGCACCCCGTTCAGTGACGAGTCTGGCCGCTGCCTTTGGATGCGGCGGACGCTGGCAGCTGGAATGGTTCGCGTGTCGGCCTTGAGATTCAGCTGGACCGCGTCATCGACAACCGCCGCAAGCCGCCCCTTGATCGTCACGCCATTGGCATCGGTGACGTAGACGACGTCCCCGACCGTCATCCGATCCTTTGCGAGCGACCAGGACCGCTCGTCGGGCGTCTGCGCCGACGTGATTCCTGCGGCGCATGTCCAGGCGACGAGGGTCAGTCCAGCGCGGACAAGAGATGTCATCATCTGGCGCTCCACCCTCTAATGCGCCAATGATGATTGGATCGGCTCAGGCGCCTGGATCAGGGTTCAGGTCAGCGCCAGATAATCGTGCACGAATCGGACGACCATTGACCCCTCACCGACGGCTGACGCCACCCGGTTCATGGCGCCCGAGCGAATGTCGCCGGCGGCAAACACACCGGGCGCGCTGGTTTCGAGCGCCATCGGTTCGCGGTGTTCTTTCCACACGCGTCCGTAGGCCGGGCCAGCCGAGAGGTCCCGGCCGGTTATGACGAACCCCTTGTCGTCGCGCAGCACGTCGGCCGGGAGCCAAGCGCTTCGCGGACGGGTTCCGATAAAGATGAACACCGCGTCGATGTCTTCCACGTCGGCGACGCCGTCGCAGCGTTTGAGCGCGACGCGTTCCACGTGGCCATTCCCTTCGACGCGCTCCAGTTCGGTGCGAGCCCGCAGCCGGATGTTCGGGGTCCGCTCGATCTGTTCGATCAAATACCGGGACATGCTGTCGCGGAGCGAGTCGCGCCGGACGACGATTTGTACCTCCTTGGCGTACCGCGACAGATACATCGCCGCCTGGCCGGCCGAATTCCCGCCACCAACGACCAGCACGCGCTGATCGGTGAACACCGGCGCCTCGGTCGTCGCGGTCCCGTAGTAGACTCCCGCGCCGGTTAGCGCCGTTACGCCTTCGGCCGCGTGCTCGCGGTACTCCATGCCGGTGGCCGCCAGAAGCGTCCGCGTGACAATCGTGCGGCCATCGGTGAGCGTCAGGTGTTTGTACGCCGCATCGATGGAAACGCTGGTCACCTCCAACGGCACGAGCAATTCCGCGCCAAGGCGCTGCGCCTGCGTGACCGCGCGTCGCGTCAATTCAGAGCCGCTCACTCCCGCAGGAAACCCGAGATAGTTTTCGATCCTCGAGCTGCTGCCGGCCTGACCGCCCGGGGCGTGGCGGTCGAGCATCACGGCTTTCAAGCCCTCCGACGCCCCGTACACCGCGGCTGCCAGCCCGGCCGGACCAGCCCCGACGATCACGAGGTCGTACAACTCGAGTGACGCCGCCAGCGACTTGCCGAGGCGCTCCGCCACGTCGCGCGGCTCGGGATTTCGCAACGCGGTGCCGTCCTCGAAGAACAGGACAGGGAGCTCGTTCGACTGGATCCCGGCGGAGTCGAGCAGCGTCTGGCCGACTTCCGGATTGCGTGCGACGTCGATCCAGCGGTAAGGCACGAGATTACCGGCAAGAAAGTGCTTGATCTCGTGAGATCGGGGCGACCACTGGTGCCCGACGAGACGCAATCCTTTCGCTTCGGGAAGATACGCCGCTTGCCAACCGTCGAGGAGATCGTCAATCACCGGGAAGAGTGTTTCCTCCGGCGGATCCCAGGGCTTGGAGAGGTAGTGATCGAGGTGCGCCACGTTGATCGCTTTGATTGCGGCGTCGATGTCAGAGTACGCGGTCAGCAAGACCCGTCGCGCGAGTGGGTATGTGTCCCGCGACTGCGCGAGTACGTCGGTACCCTGCATGCCCGGCATTCGCTGATCGCTGATTACGATGGCCAGCGCGTCGCCGCGTGTCTTCAGCTCGTGGATGGTGGTCAGCGCTTCCTCACCGGAGGATGCGCTGACGACCATATAAGATTCCCGGTATCGCGAGCGCAGGTCGCGGCGCACCGCCGCCAGCACCTGCGGGTCATCGTCGACGACAAGAATGGCGGGTTTGTTCACGGTTGTCCGGCGGCTCCAGTGACTTCAGCGATCGGCAACGAGACTCGAAACTCCGTGCGGCCCGGAACACTCTCGACTTCGACGTCGGCGTCGTTGTGGGCGAGCAGGCGCCTGACGATATCGAGGCCCAGCCCGGTGCCCTTGCCAACCGGCTTGGTCGTGAAGAACGGATCGAACATCCGGCCGCGGACCTCGGCGGGGATGCCGGGCCCGTTGTCGATGACGCGAACGACGACGCGGTCCCGTTCGCGGGTGGCGTTCACGTCAACACGACCGGAAGCAGGGACGGCATCGAGCGCGTTGTCGATCAGGTTCGCCCAGATCTGATTCAACTCGCCGGCAAAGCCGAGGGCGCGCGGAAGGTCGGGAGGAACGGTGACCGCGACGGCGATCGATTTCGAACGCGCCTTCGAGTTGAGCACAGCGACCGTATTGCCAAGGCCTGACTTCAGATCTACGGGCTCGGCGACCGTGGCCTGGTCCATGTGCGTGAAACCCTTGATCGCTGTCACCAGCCCCGAGATCCGCATCGCCGCTTCCTGGATTTCCGAGGCGATCCCGCGAACCGAGCACCCGGCGGCACTCCAGCGGAGAATCGCCGAGAGCGGAGGTCCGTTTACCGCCGCCGCAATGCGATCGAGCGCGTCGATCGTGACGGAGGTTTCAGCCAGCGGACCGGCAACGGCGGTGTCGACACCGTGATCCGCGAGCCAGTCGGCGATGGCATCCTCCCGTTCGGCCTGCTGGATCGGCGACAGCACGCCAGGCACCCGCATCGCCAGGCACGACGCGCGCACATCGTCCATCGCCGCGAGTTGCGCGTCTGTAAGTTTCGCGGCACCCAGCGCAAGTGTCGCGTGCTCGGCCTCGTCAAGCCGCTCCTCGAGGAGGGCCGCGCTCCGTTCGATGGCGGCGGCGGGATTGTTCAACTCGTGGGCAAGCCCCGCCGACAACTTCCCGAGGGAAACCATTTTCTCGTCCTGCAGACCACTCGACGTGAAGACGCGGCTGCGATCAAGCATCTTGTGGATGAGCATCGACGTGATTTCGTGGCAGTCGCGAATCATCGCCGGCAGATCGTCGCGGGGAATGACGAGGACCTCGGTCGGCTCTTGCGCAACGGAATCGCCGGGCGGGTTCGTCATGCGGGAATATGGAAGCACGCCCGTGACGTCGCCCGCTCGCCACTCCATCACCTTGTGGCGACCGGCTCCGCGGTCCACGAAGATCGCGACGTGACCTGTCAGGACGACGAAGAGACCAGTGACCGGCACGCCCTTCTCGCTCAGCACGCCGCCTTCGGCGATGTGCCGCAGCGTTCCGTGCGACGCCAGCCATTCGAGCTCATGGCGCGGCGCCGCGCCGAGACTCTTATGCGCGGCGAGACGGTCGACGAGATCGCTGCAGGTCACACAGGCGCTCCTGATGGATTGGTCGGAAAGAAGAATGTTACATCAACGGTGCGCGGGGCGCGTGTAGGGGAGTCCGAGGGGCGAAGCCGGTCGGTTAAGAGTTAAGCGCTGAGACGAGCGCCGCGAGCGAGTGCGCGAGCGAGCCACGCGACCGGAGCGAGCCGTCGCCGCGGCGCGCGAGGACGCGTGTAGCGAGTCCGAGGGGCGAAGCCGGTCGGTTAAGAGTTAAGCGCTGAGACCAGCGCCGCGAGCGAGTGCGCGAGCGAGCCACGCGACCGGAGCGAGCCGTCGCCGCGGCGCGCGAGGGCGCGTGTAGGGGAGTCCGAGGGGCGAAGCCCCTCGGTAAACCTAGAGCATGACGATCTGTCCGGTACGCACGCTTTCGTCGGCGGCGAGCACGATTCGCAGGCTGTTGACCGCATCCTGCATGTGATCGGTCAGATCCAGATCCTGCTGGATGGCGCGCAGTAGATAGGCCTGCTCTCGATCGCAGAGCCCCTGGTGATCCGGTTCGTCCTCGGTGTTGATCCATTCGTCGCGCTTGACGAACTCGTTGTTCTGGTCGATGTCGCTGTGGTGCAGCTTGATGCAGTTGGTCTTGGTGTGGCTGTCGATGTCGTCGGATCCCTTGGCGGTTGATTCGTTCGGGTCTTTGACGATCGAGACGCACCCCTTGGGGCCAATCACGTCTTTCACGAAGAACGCCACCTCACTCATCATCGGGCCCCACCCGGCCTCGTACCACCCAACCGAGCCATCATCGAACGTCACCTGCAGCTGACCGTAGTTGTACATCCCCGCGTTGATGTCGTCGGTCAGGCGCGTGCCGACCGCCGACACGCGAACCGGCTTGGCCCCGGTCATCTGACACATCACGTCGACGTAGTGCACGCCGCAGTCGACGATCGGGCTCATGGACTTCATCAGGTTGCGGTGGACGTTCCACGTGGCCCCGTGGCTCTGCTGGTTCAAGTTCATACGCATGACCAGCGGCTTGCCCAGCGTGCGCGCGAGTTCGATGAATCGGACCCACGCCGGGTGGACGCGCAGGATGTAGCCGATGACCAGCTTGCGCCGCGCCGCGCGCGCGGCGTCGACGATGCTTTGCGCCTCCTCGACGGTTTCGGCAAGCGGCTTCTCGCAGAAGACATGACACCCTGCCGCGATCGCGGCCTTCGCATACGGCGCGTGCGTCTCGGGGTAGGTGTTGATGCTGACAACGTCCGGCTTCGTCTCCGCGAGCGCCTTGTAGTAGTCGCTGAACTCAGGCACGCCACCGAGTTCCTTGCTGAGAGCGCCGCGCGAAGCGGGCCCGCGGCTGACGACACCCGCGACCTTGAACTCGGGCATCTTGTGATAGGCGCGGGCGTGGCTGGCCCCCATGTTGCCGCAGCCGGCCACGAGCACTCGAAGAGGATTGGTCATGGTGCAACGTTACCGTACTTAAACACTCCGAGGGGCTTCGCCCCTCGAACGCCCCACACGCTCTCTCGCGAGCCGCTTCGTGGTTCGACTTCGCTCACCACGCCCTGAGCGAAGTCGAAGGGCGTCGGCTCGCTCCGTTCGCGTGGCTCGCTTCGCTGCACTCGCTCCCGTCTTTCTTTCCACAGCCTCGCCTCGCCGTAGCACCGGTCAATCTGACGGTGCGAAGGCGGGTGGCGGGGACCCCGCCGCCCCGCTCCGCTCGCGCGGGCTCACGCGCGCTCCTAATTCCGAGTGCTGATTGACAATCGCCCCGGATCTCGGATCCCGCACTCCGGATCTCGGCCAGCGAAGATTCATCCGCGCGAGTGTTAAGATTCGTGGTTCGAACACGCACCAAGGAGACGATGGAAATAAATCAGGGCTTGCCGCTCGTCGCACCGCGAGTGGTACCAGTTCTCGATCCGGGATTTCGTCCCGCAGTGCTGGCGGTGAGGGCGTTTCGCGCGCTCGTCGATGCGACGCCGGGCGCGATCCCCGTCCGGTTGGCCCTCGAGCAGGCCGACGGCTCCGTCTTCCGCTTCGACAGTCGCGTCCTACCTGACTCTCATCCGCACGCTGCCGCGAACTTCACGTTTCTCGAGCGATTCGTCAAGTTTCTGTTGTGGTCACGCGGGGGGTGGCGAGTCCATATCGACGGTCCGGCGTCGCTCGTCTCCAGGCTGGCGGCGCATTACCGCGACACCGCGACCGGTCAGTTTGACGCGCACCTGGT
>JBKPNQ010000019.1:0-11653 GCA_046732715.1 Acidobacteriota bacterium
GATGGGCGCGACCACGGGAATCCAGCTGTATCCCCAGTCGGAACTCCCCTTGCCCGGAATCGGGAGGACGGCGTGGGCGAGGCGCGGCGCGAGGTCGCGGGCCGGGTTGATCGCATAGCCTGTCGCCCCGCCAAGCGAGAGGCCAATCCCTAGCACGAGCACCCCGACCAGCAACGGCTGGAGGCCGCGGCTGAAGACAAACGAAAGATCGACGTCGCCGGGCTTCGAGAGTGTCTGTGCGTTGGCAGCGATCGCGAGGATGCCGAACAACAGAACGGCCGTGCCGATGACTTCGCCGATAAAGTTCCCTGCGGTATGGCGAATGGCGGGAGCGGTCGAAAAAACCGCGAGCTTCAACCCCGGGTCGGCGGTGGCCTTCCAGTGCGGCAGATACATCAACCAGACAAGCACCGCGCCGGCAAACGCTCCCACCATCTGCGCGATGATGTAGCCGGGCACCTGGGTCCATGGAAAGCTGCCAATGACCGCGAGGCCGATGGTCACCGCAGGATTCAGGTGCGCACCGCTGATGCGTCCAACCGCATACACCGCCATCGCAACGGCCACGCCCCATCCAACCGTGATCACGATCCAGCCGCTATTCTGTCCTTTGCTTCGATTCAGGACGACATTGGCGACGACGCCATCCCCCAGGAGGACGAGCAGCATCGTACCAATCGCTTCCGCAAGGAGTGTTTGCATGCGGGGAGACGTTAGAGGCGATGAGCCTGCCAAGTCAAGCGTATCTCGCCCTGGTCATCCCCCGCGGTCGGGCAATGACAGGATCCCAGACGAAAGGAGTCGGACCCGGATCCCGAACCGCGAATCGGAAGGCGAAGAGCAGCGCTAGCTGCAGCCGGGGTGGCGGCAGCCGCAGCGAAGTTCGGTCATGTTCTTGGCTTCCTTGCAGTGTTCCGAACAGTACTTGCCGAATTCACCGTTGGGTGGGACCGTGCAGGAACAACCCGGATGAGCGCACGGCTGAGGCTGATTCATAACGCCCCCCTGCTCGCAGCTTCTGTTCGAACGATTGTCGCACAGCACGGGACCGGTCGGAGTGCCGACTGGTGCCAGAGCGAGCGCGGGCCCGGAGCCCGCGAATCAGGCCTGCTCGGGGGTGGCTGGCGTACGGCGCGCATCCATTTCGCGCTGGGTTCGGAGGATGCTGCACCAGTCTTTGTGCTCCGCGATGGGCATGCCGCATTCGACGCAGATTCGGACGCGCTGCCGGGGCTCGGTATTGCGGGAAAACAGCTTTTTCAGAAATGACATGGGTTCTCCGTTTCCGCTTCTACCCTGAGACGGATTTCGGGGCCAGAAGGTTTGCTGAATCGCCCAAAAAAGCCACGATCCGGCCAGACGCCGGAGGCTGAAGAGTATAATTCGCCGAGGCCGGCGGCGCTGCAACCGTCTTGCCGCATTAGTGCAGTTCTATGTCGACGAGGATCACGGAACGCCGGATCGGTGACGTAACGGTCCTTCAAGTGGCGGGCCGGGTCGTCCTCGGCGACGGTGCCGCAGAACTGCGGGCGCGAATGAACGATCTGATCGACGAGGCTCGGCTCAAGTTCCTGCTCGATCTCACCGAGGTGACCTACATCGACAGCTTTGGCGTCGGCGTCATCGCCGCCAAGTACGTGAGCGTCAGGCGTAAGGGCGGCGACGTGAAGCTGCTGCGGCTCTCGCCGCGAAGCCGCCGCGTCATGCGCATCAGCGGCCTGCTCAAGATTTTTCAGTCGTTTGACAACGAAGAAGAGGGCGTGAAGAGCTTCCGGACCGCGACGTAATCAGGCAGCCGGCTGCGCGAACATCGCCGTGATGGCGTCTTCCTCGGAGAAACGCTCGACCCGGGTGTCGAAGCGTTCGAGATCTTCCTCGGTGGCGAGAACGCGGAGCTTGTGGTCGCCAGCCTCGAGCACTGCGGGCGTATCCGCGCGGAGGATGTACTTGCGCGGGAGCAACGCGATTCGTCGTTCCACGACAAAGTACCGCACGCGCCGGCTGGCTGGCTCAACCAGCACTCCTGAGATCGCGCCGAGCTTGTGGTCCTCCCCATCATAGAGGGTCAGACCGGCGAAGGTTCCGGATGGATGCTTGACGTGATCGGCGTCCAAGTATCTCAGGCCGTCCGCTTGGCTCAGTTCGCTCGGCATCCAGTCCTCCTGCAGTTTTGTGCAGCAAGCGAGATGCCAGCACAGTCTGGCCAAAAACCTCGTTATTACCGGTTCAGGTTGTACGGTTTTTGTGTGCGTCGCGAAAAAACTGCCGCGGCTGTGACGCTGGCGTCAGTAGATCGGTCCGGCTCGGCGAGTCAATCCGGCTGATGCGTCCGACGCCTGACAGTCATCGAGATCCGGGTTATTCGGTGCATTCGCCGCGTGCAACGCGGGGCGCGTGCGTGTGCGATTGGGGACACCAAGGCGTTTGTTGACGAACAGCACCTCATATGCCCACGCGGGAAACGGCGGCATCCGCGTGGTGCAGCTGTAGTTGTTGAAGTGGAGATTTGCGATGTAGAAGATCGCTTTCAGCTTCCTCAGCACGTCGAGGGAATGTGGCTTGTCCGCCCCGTGGAACTCGACGGCGAGTTGATCGATGCGTTCGAGAACCGAGTCAGGCGTTTTCAGGAATGTGTCCCACTCCGCTCCTTCCACATCGATTTTCACGATCAGATGGCGGCCGGCATCGCCGTTCTTTGCGAATTGATGCTCCGGCGTCTCGAACGACCGCCCGGCACTATCGGTTGAGGGTTCGCCGGCGACACACTCTCCATGGAACGTGGTTTGGCCGCCTTTGCACACCGGCTCCTGGAGGTTGAAGCAGTCGTACTGATGAACCTGGACTCTCAGCGTCTTGGATATCTCACAGCCCCATCCGTCGTAACCCGAGATGCCGTACGAGTAACCGGACTGCACGCCTTTCAGAAGATTGGCACACAGAAGGTACCCGCCATCGTGCGGTTCACCGAATCGCTTGACCTCGCAATTCGTCAGGGCGACGGGTTGCAGTTCGGCAAAGAGCGCTTCGCGCAGCCGCGCCGCGTCGATCGCCGGCTCGGGAGAAACCGGATGCCTCGGTTGCTCGACGATCGGGGTCTCTGAAGGCTGGGCGTAATACAGGCGCCATCCAGCAACAGCTCCGATGGCGATGGCAAGAGCGGCGACGACGGACCAGGTTCCCGGACGGCTCATGCGAACTCGCGAAACACATCGAAGAATACACGATCGAGCAGGGCAACTGGCTCGGCCTTACCACGCTCGGTCGGGAAGAATCTCCGTCATTCGCAGATCGATTGAATCAAGTCGATAGGTTGCGTCCTTCACGATGTGATCTCGCAGGAACGACAAGAACGATGCGCGCTCCTGATGTTCACGCACTTTCTTTTCGAGCACGATGCGCGGCGACTCGTATCGGTCAGGCGTGGTCGCGACTTCGTTCGCCGCATCGCGTTCAACCTCGGCGAGCTTCTTCATCTGCCCAATCAGGGCATCATTTCGGTCACGATGCCAGCGAATCCGCTGCTCCAGCCTGACTGCGACTTCCGTGCCGGTGACCTGAAGTCTGATGCCGTGAATGACGTCCAGAGGCGGCGCCGGAGCCATTTGCACTGCCGTTTGCGTTCTCGTCGCCGAACGCGTCCTGCGTGAAGCCATGTCGTCCTCGTTGATTCGTGCCGACGACGATGCCATCGTCTGGATCACCGCTGCAAGATCAACGATGGCAGAAACAGCAACCACTAGCGAATAGGTCAGGTGGCGGATTCTAGGCAAGCGGACGGGACTTCGATCGAATTGCGAGCATTTCAACAGCGGTCTCACCTGGCACGAGTCGCGCACCCGTCGTCGGTCGACGTTGGAGGCACTGTGTCCGATGAAACGCTACGGCAAGAGATGATTGAACGTTTCGACCAGGCGGAGCGGCGCCTGGATCGCGCAATGGAGACGGCCACCGCGCAGTTCATCGGGCAACGCTCTTACACCGAGTTTGCGTGCGATCGCCTGGACAAAGCTCTCACCGCGCTCAGCAGCGGAATTACCCGCCTCGAACGCAAACTCGATCGCCTGCTCGCGCTCATCGTCGAATCGCAACGGCGGAGCCGGTGATGAGGGGTGGTCCGCCCTCACCGCTGCGCGGCTACGGGCGGACAGCGTTCGCCGGCAGCCTTTCCGCACGACGAACGCCAACCGGAAACTGGGAACTGGAAACTGGAAACCGGAAACTGCAACCGGAAACTGGAAACTGTTACTGAATCCCAAACGCCATGATGTTCCCGCCAGCGGCGACGCCGATGTACTGTTTCCCGTCGAACATGTAGGTCATTGGGGACGCCTTCCAGGTCTGGTTCGTCTGGAACATCCAGAGCGGTTTGCCGGTCGCGGCATCGGCGGCCATCAGTGCGCCGCCATCTTCGCCAAAGATCACCAGGCCGGTAGCCGTCGACAGCGTCCCACCCCACGAAAATGCGGGACCGCGCTGCGGCAGTTCCCATTTGATCGCGCCGGTCTGGATGTCGATCGCGCGCAGAATCCGCTCCGGCTTCGGATCTGTCGCGGTCCGCTGCGTCCCGCCGAGGTATGTCTTCAACGACTCCCAGTCACCTTGATCGCGCTTGGTGTAGACGCTGCACTTCTCGAACGTCTGGATGTAGTAGAGGCGGGTGACTGGATTGAACGACGGCGAATACCAGTTGGTCGCGCCATCCTGCGACGGGCACACCTTGGTTCCTTCCGGGGACGGCTCCTGGCCGGCAAGCTTAATCGGCCGCCCATCGCTGCCAATGCCGCTCGCCCACGTCAGCGTCTTGATGAATGGCTTGGCAAGCAACAGCTTGCCGTCAACGCGATCGAACACGTAGAAGAAACCGTTGCGGTTGGCGTGCAACATCAGCTTTCGCGGCTGGCCCTGCCAGGCCGTGTCCACGAGTACGGATGTTTCGGTCGCGTCCCAGTCCCAGAGATCGTGCGGCGTAAACTGGTAGTGCCACTTTAATTGTCCCGTTTTCCGATCCAGCGCGAGGATGCTGTCGGAATACAGGTTGTCACCTTTGCGATGGTCTCCGTTGTACTCCTTGGTCGGATTCCCCGTCGGCCAGTACACGGTGTCAAGCTCCGGATCGTAGCTGCCCGTGAACCATGTCGGCGCCCCACCGTGTTCAATGTCTTTCCCCTGCCACGTTTCCGATCCCGGCTCGCCTGGCTTCGGCACCGTCCAGAACCGCCAGGCCTCTTTGCCGGTCTCCTGGTCAAGCGCGGCAACGAAACCATTCGCACCGTGTTCGCCCCCGGTCACCCCGGCAATGAGGAGGTCGCCGGCCGGCAGAGGCGCCGACGAAGCAGCGTAGTTTTTCTTCCAGTCCTCGAGCACGGTTTCCCACAGCACGTCACCGGTGAAGCGGTTGAGCGCGACCACGTGCGCGTTGTCGGTTTCGATGAAGAGACGATCGGCGGACACGCCGACTCCGCGATTCGCGCTTCCGGCGGTGATGCCGGTCGTGCGCGGTCGCTTGAACTGCCAGATCATTCTGCCGGTTCCCGCATCGAGCGCCAGGCACTCGTTTGGTGCGGTCACGTACATGATGCCGCCGACGACAACCGGCGTGCCCTGTAGTGCACCGGCTCCGGGAAACGCAAACACCCATTTCGGCACCAGTCGCTGGATCGTGGTCTTATCGATCTGGGTCAGCGTGGTGTAGCGGTTCCCGCGGGGATCACCGTTATAGGTCGGCCAGTCGATCGTCGATGTCACCTCGCGCACGCGATCGCCAACCCGCCGAAGCAGATGGACTCTCTTGTCGTCAGTCAGGAGCTGAAGGTCGTCGAAGCCTTCAGCCAGCACCTGTCCATCGAGCGTCGCACCCGTGGTGGTCAGGACCTTGAGACGAACGATCGGCTTTGCTTCGGGACGCTTTTCAATCGAGCGCAGGAACTTGATCAGATCCGTGAGCTCGGTACCGGCGACGTCGTTCGGCGGCATCCCTCGCGCGGGAATCCCTTGATGGATCAACTCCGCCAGCCCGCCATCGTCACGCGTGCCGAGCCGGAGCGTGATTGGCGGCCCCATCTCCCCGCCGTTCCCGTCGGCACCATGGCATCGGGCGCAGCGACTTTCGAACACCCTGCGTCCGGCCTCGACGTCCTGCCGTGCCATGAGCGCGGCGAGAGGCAGCAGCGTGATCGCAGCGATGGCGGCAACTGTGGTGCGCATGGGCTGCCATCTTACTACTCTCGCGAAAAGCTAACGAACGATGAGCGACAGATCCCGATCCCACGCGCACCATGACGGCGACGTCAGCCAGTCCATCCCCGCATCCCCGATCGGCGCTCCGGGTGGAGCGTCGTAGGTCGTGGGCGTTCGAATCGGATCGATCGGACGTTCGAGAAAGCGCTTGATGTCGGCCGCCATCAGCGCATAGGCGGCGGCGTCCGCAGCGCCCGGCGCTGCGAGACCGCCAATCTTCGACAGCGCGTCGGACGCCTCCGCTCGCACCTGCGGCATGGGCGCCCCGCCAGCCAACCACATCAGCCGTTCCACCAGCGCACGCTGCGTCGCGCGTCGAATCTCTTCCTCGTACGGGTTGGCCGCCGCCGCTCTGAAGGTCGCCGCGCGAAGCGCGTTGATGACCTCGGTCAGTCCAGGCAACGACGGATCGACAGCGTGCTGCGCGACCATGCGCGCCGTGCGGTCGGGCTGCAGGATGAACCCGATCGTCACGTCCGCGGCAATCGAGGCCGGGCTGATCGGATCGAAGGCGTCGCCGGTGTAGCGCGCGAACAGCTCCCGATGTCTGCCCCAGCCCGAAGGTCTCGGCGTAATCTTCGCCAGCGCCGTCTTCGGCAGGGCCAGCTCCGAAGGCTTCAACGTGGCGACGAGCGACTGAAGTGCGGCGCGTTGATCGGCCGCCGGGACCCATTTCGTCGGCGTGCGTCCATCGCCGCGGAACGAATAAATGTAGTCCTGGCCTCCCACCGCGGATGCAGCGGCCTCGACGGCGTAGCGGTGATACATGTAAAGCGGCACCAGCGCCTCTTCCATCGTCGCCATCGGCTGATCCTTGCGGATGACCGTCTCGTCGAACCGATCGAGCGCGGCGCGGCGAACCTTCATGATCCGATTCAGTTCCGCCGCCATGTCGGTGCCGTTGTTCCACTGGTCCGATCGCGGTGTCGCATCCGTATCCTGATTCGTCAGGTAACGCAGGTCCCCGGTCCACGCATCGTCAAGAATCTTTTTCAAGGCAGCCGCCTCTTCGGTGCCCTTCGGAAAGTCCTGATAGCCGTACGCGATCGCGACCTTGTCCCAATCGCCGATGCCGACGGCGTAGGCGTCGGACAAATCAATCGTTCCGTCCGGATTCAGTTTTTCGAGTGGGTGCGGATAGTCCATCACCGAGATCCGTCCCTTTGAACTGTTGTAGTACTCGTGCCCCAGCCCGAGGGTGTGACCGACCTCGTGGGCCGCGAGCTGCCGGATACGGGCAAGAGCCGTCTGCGCGAGGGCCGGTGGATTCTCGCTGCCGGTCCTGTACGGCGCGAGCAGCGCCTCGGCAATCAAGTAGTCCTGCCGGTCGCGCAGCGACCCGAGCGTGACCGTCGCCTTGATGATTTCCCCGGTGCGTGGATCGGAAATCGTTGCGCCGGAGCTCCATCCGCGCGTGGAGCGGTGAACCCAGTTGATCATGTTGTAGCGGATGTCCATCGGATCCGCGTCTTCCGGCAGCAGCTCGACGCGGAACGCATTGCGATAACCGGCCGCGGTGAACGCCTGATTCCACCAGCCGGCACCCTCGAGCAACGCCGAACGAATCGGCTCGGGGGTGCCACGGTCCACGTAATAGACAATCGGCTTCTTTGCATCGCTGACACGCGCCGAGGGATCCACTTTCTCGAGGCGATGCCGACGAACGAAGCGTTGCACCATCGGCGTTCCCAGCGGCGCCGCGTAGTCGACATACTGAAGGCCACCGTAGCCGGCACGTGGATCGTCGACGCGTGGCCGGTAGTTGGCATCGGGGAGCTCGGCGAACGTGTGGTGCTCGCGGAGCGTGACGGCATCGGGCGTCGGGGTGACACTGCCCACGGTCCCCGAAAACATGCCGCCGCCGAACCCTGCGCCGCCGGGGATCGGCGAGCCGACCTGCGGCGGCCCCTGCGCCGGTCCACTACCCCCACCGCGGCCACCGCCACCGTCGCTGGCAAAGGTGAGGATGACGTCCACCTCCGTATTCTTCGGGAACACCTTCGTCCCCGGCATGTCGATCGCACTTCGCTGGCGGTCCACGCGATACGTGCCCGGACGGAGCTGTGGAATCACGTTATGCGCGTCGCGCACAAAGAAATCCGTCGCATCCACGAGCACACGTCCGTCCGTTTCCGCGCCGACGGTGAATCCCCAGAGGATCGACTTCGCAAACGCGTCCTCGACCGCGCGACGTTCGTCGGGGTTGGAGCTATTGGCGCGGAACGTGTAGTTGGGTTGCACCATCAGCACTCGCGGGCCGATGCGTTGGAACTTCACGACACGGCCTTGCCCCGACTGGCCGCGATCGAGGCCGATGTCGTTCGACCCGAGTCCCGCGCTAAGCCCGGTCGAATACAACAGCTCGGTGTCGAATTTGCTGATTTCCATCCACAGGGATCCGGTCTTCTGATCCCAGTAGAGCGGTAGATAGCCATCCAGCTTCTGAAAACCCGTCGTACGGGCGTCAATCGTCTGAACGGCGCCGGACTGACCACCTCCCGGACGGTCAGCCGGGGTCTGGGCGGCCAGACCTGCAGAGAGCAGCGCGACAAGCAACACGGCGGCGACAGATTTCGTGGAGCACATGGCGCGGGATTCTAACCTTATCCGAGGGGTTCCGCCCCTCGGACTCCCCCACACGCTCTCTCGCGCGCCGCTTCGCGGTTCGACTCTCGCTCACCGCGCCCTGAGCGAAGTCGAAGGGCGCCGGCGCGCCTCCGCCTCCGCTGAAGCTAGGGCGGACGCGCCGAAGCCTTGGCGAAGGCGGGCCGGTCTGTGGCTCGCTCGTACTGCTCGCTGGCATCGTAGAACGAGCGACGCTCAGGACACGTTTCCTCGTCGGGTGGCCGGCGCGGGCGGCATCTGAGCAAGACGTCCACGAACGGCATCGAATTCAAGGCCGGTATTGGCGGACCCATTCACGCGCAGCATCGATGCTTCGCGGTTGATCGCGGTGTAGCGATTGCCCGGATCAGGATGGTCGCTCAGCCATTCCGGCCCGCTGCCACCGGCGCGCTGTTGAATCGTGCGGAACATGTTCGCCATCTGACGCGGATCGTATCCGGCGCGCGCCATGATCTGCGCGCCAAGCAGATCCGCCTCACGCTCGTACTCCCGGCTGTACTTCAGAAAGTACGTCCCCAATCCAAATTGCGATCCTTGCGCGATCACCTGGCCAGTCCGGCCGCCGACGATGGACCCTAGCACCTGGCCGGCGAGGGCGCCGAGTTGAAACTTCTGTGCCTTCGCAGCTTGCAGCGTTCCATGACGCAATACGACGTGACTGAGCTCGTGCGCGATCACCCCCGCCACCTCGTCGTCAGTACGTGCCGCCTGGAGCATGCCACGGTTCAGGAACATCGGACCGCCTGGGAGCGCAAAGGCGTTGATGTCGCGCCGGTTCACGACGTCAAACGAGTAGCGGAATGCGGGCTGCCGAAAACGCGGCGGCACCGCGGCAACGAGCCGCGCGCCGATGCGCTCGACCAGATTCTCGGTTGCGCGATCGTTCAACATTGGCAACTGCTGGCGCACCTCGGCCGCTGCTTGCCGTCCAAGCCGAACGTCCTCAGCAGGCGAGAAGCTGTTTCGGCGTGGCTCGATTCGCGTCTGAGCTGTAAGCGACACGCCTAGCAACAGGACCGCGATAAAGACGACCGAGCGATGGAGAGCGCGTTGCGAGGTCATGCCGCCCTGAGTGCAAGGCTGAAACCACGTGAAAACGAGGAATTCCGGCGTGTTTTTATACTTGTTTCCGTTGAGCTGTCCTCCGGGTGCCGCGCCTGTGGTCGGGGTTCGATCAATCGATCGCGATTGGCATCCGCCGCGGGAATATGGTCTCCCGCTTGCACCTCCTTTCAAGCGAAAGGAGGATTTCATGTCGGAACCACTGCGCAATAAGCGCATCGCGGCGCTCGTGGACGATGGCTTCGAAGAGTCCGAGCTGCTGGAACCCAAACGGGCGCTCGAAGCGGCGGGCGCCAAGGTCGATATCGTGTCGTCTCAGGTGTTCAGGGTGACGGGATGGCAAGACGGAGACTGGAGCCAGGGTGTCAACGTCGAGCACCGGCTGGACAGTGCGAACGCGGACGAGTATGACGCGCTGCTGTTGCCGGGCGGTGTCATGAATGCCGACAAGCTTCGCGCCGACTCGGCGGCGATTCGCTTCGTGAAGTCGTTCGTCGATTCCGGGAAGCCGATTGCGGCTATCTGCCACGGACCGTGGACGCTCATCGAGGCGGGCGCGGTGAAGGGGCGACGGATGACGTCATGGCCCTCTCTCGCCACGGATTTGCGCAATGCCGGCGCGAACTGGGTCGACGAGGAATGCGTGGTCGACAACGGGCTGGTCACGGCGCGCAAGCCCGATGACATTCCCGCCTTCAATGAAAGGATGATTGAAGAGTTCATCGAAGGCCCACACACACCCATGAGGGCTCGGGAGCTGACCGGATCGGCCCGTTAGGGCTCGACCTGTGACAGGATGATTTGTTCGAGCGGCGCCCGGCGCCGCTCGTTTTTTGCGACCACAGCGGGAGGAATCGAACGTGGCCAAACGAGCATCGAGCGGACGCGGTGGGAGACGACCGGCGGCGAAACGTTCCACAACAGGGCGCTCGCGAGCCAAGCGCTCGACGCAGCAGCGATCGGCCGGGTCGCGATCGAAGCCTGCCGTGAAACGGGCGGTACGTCGAAAGGCCGCGACCACCCGAAGTGCACGGAAGAAGTCCGCCGCCCGCGCCGCCGCGGCGCGGTCGACGCGGCAGGAACACGTGGCCAAACCCTCGCGCCTCGCTTCCGCGGCAACGACGGTGGGTGGTGCGGTCGCCACCGCGGTTGCCGCCGTGACGAAGCGGCTTCCGTGGTCGTCGAACGACCAGGACGCGATTGCACTGCTTGAAAAAGATCATCGACGATTCGAGGCGTTGCTCAAGCAAGGGGAAGCAACAACCGAGCGCGCGGTCAAGGGGCGCACTGAGCTGTTAAACACGCTCACGACGGAATTGAACCTGCACGAGCTCGTCGAAGAGAAGATTCTGTATCCAGCCCTGAAGTCCCACCCGGAAGCGAGGGACATCGTCCTCGAGGGATTTCAGGAGCATCACATCGCCGACGTCCTGACGCGGGAGCTGCGTCAGCTGCCGTCCGGCGACGAGCAGTGGGGCGCGAAGTTCAACGTTCTAAAGGAGAGCCTCGAACACCACATCGGGGAGGAAGAACGCGAGATGTTCGTCAAAGCCCGCGGTATCTTCAGCCGTGAGCAGCTGGTCCACCTCGGAACTGAGATCGCCAGGATGAAAGCCGAATCGCAAACGTAACTCTGGAGAATTGCCAATGACGCTGACTGAGTTGTTTCTGGGCGAGCTGGATCGCGAGGCGCCGCTGACCCGTCGTGTCCTCGAGCGCGTCCCAGAGG
>JBKPNQ010000020.1:0-6298 GCA_046732715.1 Acidobacteriota bacterium
CAAGATGAAGGACGGGCGGACGCACCTGGCACACAAAGCCGAGCACGCGGTGGACTTGGAGACTGGTGCGGTGGTCGCCGTCACCGTGCAGGATGCAGATGAGGGCGACACGGCCACGAGCATCGACACGCTCATCGACACCGCCGAACAGGTAGAGACGGTCGTCCCCGACGGTGAGATCGAAGAAGTCGTCGCCGATAAGGGCTATCACAGCAATCAGGTAATGTCGATCTCGAAGCGGTCGGCGTGCGAAGTTACATCTCCGAACCGGATCGCGGACGCCGCAGGTGGAAGGACAATCCTGACGCGCGTAACGCTGTCTACTGCAACCGGAGACGGATTCGCGGTGCCCGCGGCAAACGGCTGCTCCGTTTACGCGGCGAGCGATTGGAACGGCCGTGCGCGCATCTGTACGTAACGGGTCGGATGCGTCGCGTGCATCTGCGGGGTCACGACAACATTCGCAAACGGCTGCTGGTGCATGCCGGCGGGCTGAATCTCGGGTTACTAATGCGCACGCTGTTCGGCGTCGGGACACCACGCGGCCTCCAGGGCCGAGCCGCGGCGCTGCTTGCGACGGTCTGGTCGCTTCTGTGGCGTCCAGTAACCGTCTTCACAGTGATCGGGTGCCGAGACGAGTCTCCGACTGTCCCGATCGACTTCCGAAGGACTCGCGACGTGCACGGAATCGCAGTTACCGTCGAGCAGTGTTTTGCCACGGGCTGCTAGGACCCGCTCGACGACTCTGATCTGTACAGCCTCATCGGGGCAACTGGGTTCGTTCACCGTGGTTCCCATGACTGCCTCAAGCGCGCTCCCAGCGTGGCCGGCGCGGATGCCTTGACCTTCGACCTATTGCGTGGTACTTAGTGGTAGAAGGTTGAGGTATTGATGGCGTCGGCACGATTTCCCATCCCCCAAGGCACGCTCGACATGCTGATCCTCCAGATCGTGTCGCTGGAGCCGGCGCATGGCTACGGCATCGCGCGGCGGCTGGAGCAGATCTCGAAGTCCGTGATCCAAATCAATCAGGGCTCTCTGTATCCGGCGCTGCATCGACTGCAGCAAAAACACTGGCTGAAGGCCGAGTGGCGGCAATCGGAAACCGGACGAGACGCGAAGTTCTATTCACTGACGCCGGCAGGACGCAAGCAACTCGCCGCCGAAAAAGATGATTGGGCTCGGCTTGCCGGGGCGGTCCAGGTGATCTTCGACGAGGGCAGATGATGGTGAAGCAACTTCTCAACTGGTTTCGCCTCCGACGCCTGGAGAAAGACCTCGACGGCGAATTGATGTACCACATCGATCGGCGGATCGACGACTTGACGCGAATGGGTTGGTCAGAATTCGACGCCCGCAGGCAGGCCAGGTTGGAAATCGGCGGCCTGACACAAATCCGCGAGGAAGTGCGCGATGTGTGGCTGACGCGATGGGCGCGAGACTTCGCCTACGATCTGCGTTTCTCGGCACGATCGTTTCTCCGCAGTCCGTTATTCACGGCCATAGCGGTGCTGTCTTTCGCACTCGGGATTGGCGCAACCACGGCCATCTACTCACTCGTCGATCAGGTCGTTCTGCATGCGCTCCCTGTGCGCGAGCCGGAACGTCTTGTCGTGTTCGACTGGAAAGGGCTCACCGCATCGGTCAACGCGTTCGGCACCTACAACCTCCTGTCCTATCCGCTCTGTCGCGATCTTCAACAGCAGGAGCGTTTCTTTGACGGCGCGTTCTGCCGTGCCGCGACCACCATCAGTCTGTCGACCGGTGGCGATCACATGCCCACGGCCGCGGAAATCGTCTCCGGCAGCTACTTCCCGGTGCTGGGAATCCAGCCGTCGATCGGCAGGCTGTTTACCAACGACGATGACGGCACGCCGGGCGCCAGTCCGGTGGTCGTGCTCTCGTACGATTTCTGGAAAACGCAATTCGCCTCGGCTTCGGACGTCGTCGGTCGCAAAGTGCTCGTGAACCGGCATCCGATGACGATCATCGGCGTCGCCGCGCCGGGATTCAGAGGTATCGACGTCGGCGAAGTTCCGTCGCTCTGGATTCCCGCGGCCATGTCGGCCGACGCCATTCCCGGCTTCGACCAGATGCTGAACCGGCGCGTCCGTTGGATGCAGGTGTTCGGTCGGTTGCGGCCCGACGTGACGCAGGCCGAGGCCCAGGCGGGCCTTCAGCCGTGGTTCACAGCGATGTTGGCTGAAGACGCGCGGCGCCCGGAATTCCCGAAGATCGCGGCCGACCGGATGCAGCGATATCTCGCCTCGGCGCTCGAGCTCGCGCCCGCGGCACAAGGGCACTCTCCGTTGCGACGCAGACTGTCGCAGCCGCTCTGGGTCTTGTTCGGCGCAACTGGCGTGCTGCTCGCGCTGGCCTGTATGAATGTCGCCGGCCTTTTCCTCGCGCGCGGATCGGCACGAAGCCGCGAGATCTTCACACGACTGGCATTGGGCGCGTCGCGCGGACGAATCGGACGGCAGCTCCTGTCGGACAGCATTCTCGTCGCGCTCGCCGGTGGGCTGCTTGGCACCGTGCTCGCTCCGGCAGTGATGAGAGCGCTGATCGCATTTCTCCCTCGAGACGTGGCCGCAAATGCTCTTCAGTCGACGCTCAATCCGCGCCTGCTCCTGTTTGCGATTCTGGTGAGCCTCATCAGCGGAGTCCTCAGCGGCGTTGCGCCGGCCGTACAGGCCGGTCGCCGATCGCTGATCGCCGCGCTCACCCAACGTGGGGGCGCCTCAGGCAGCTTGCGGCTTCGACGAGCCATCGTGACCGCTCAAATTGCGGTGACGCTCATTCTGGTCGTCGGAGCTGCCTTGTTCGTCCGAACTCTCACCGCGCTCGTGGCCAAGGGCCCTGGCTTTGAGACGTCTAACCTGATCTCATTCAGTATCGATCCCGTCCGAAACGGTTACTCCCGTGTGGACGCAGACCGGCTCATTCACGGCATCCACGACGAGATCAATGCGTTGCCGAGCATTCAGTCGGCGGCGGTTGCCAACAATCCGCTACTGACTGGTGGAAGTTGGAATACCCAAATGACGATTCAGGCCGATCAGCGAATCACCACCGATCGTGAGGTCTACATCAATGCCGTCAGCCCTGAGTTCTTCACGACTCTCGGCGCGCGGATCGTCGCCGGACGAGACTTCGTTGAACGAGACACGCGGCCAGCGAGCCAAGGCGGATTGTGTGTGGCGATTGTGAACGAAGACTTTGCCAAGCGGTACTTCAACGGACGCAGTCCTCTCGGAGCGCACGTCGGTCTTGGGTCGGGACCCGATGCCAAGGCCGCTGTCGAGATCGTCGGCATCGCCTCGAATATCAGCTATCGCGGCGTCCGCGAAGAGCGGGAGCAGGCCTACTTTCCATTGGTCAGCTGCGCGACGTCGGGCGGCACCTTCTACGTCAGAATTCGGGGATCGAGGGAAGCCGCTATCGAGTCCATTCGAACGATCGTTCACCATGCGGATCCCACGTTGCCGCTCAGCGCGATTCGAACGCTCGACGAGCAGGTCGGCCGATCGCTGACCACCGAGCGGATGCTGGCCGCGCTCTCCGCCGGATTCGGCGTTCTGGCGCTGCTGCTCTCGCTCGTCGGTTTGTACGGCGTGGTGTCTTTCACGGTGACGCAGCGGACGCGTGAGATCGGCGTGCGCATGGCGCTGGGGGCCACACGCCTTGCGACGATGTGGCTGCTGCTTCGCGATGCGCTGGCAATGACCAGCCTGGGGATCGCGATCGCGCTGCCAAGCGTCTGGGCACTGGGCCGCGCCATCGAGTCGCAGCTGTACGGCGTCAAGCCGACGGACCCGTCGACGATCGCCGCCGCAACCGTGCTCTTGTGCTCGACGACCCTGATCGCGGCGCTCATTCCGGCCCGCCGCGCCGCGGCGGTGAATCCTGCGGACGCGTTGCGCCTCGACTAAAGCTGCCAGCTGACGTGGGATCGACATTGAGACGATGCAGCAGCAGCTGCTCGCATAGTGCAGAACCGCGAGTTGAAGATGGACGAGGGGGCCGACTCGTTGAAACCCGGCCGGGTTGAAGCAGGCTGGTCGAACCACTTGCGGTGTTAGACAAGAGCGGAATCCGCGCCAGTTGACGAGACCCGCCGCGAGAGACTACTCTTCTCCATAGCTGGCTATGGGAGAAACACGCGGCGGTAAGCATACCAACGATCGGCTGCAGGGCACCCTCGACCTGCTCGTTCTGAGAACGGTCGCCTCACGCGGGCCATTACACGGCTACGCGATCACGGTCGAGATTGGCGCGCTCTCGGCGAACCGCCTGCAGGTGCAGGAAGGCTCGCTCTATCCAGCGCTGCATCGCATGACGCAGGCCGGGTGGCTCAGCGCCAACTGGGGCGCGTCCGAGAACGGCCGGCGCGCACGTTTCTACTCCATAACCGCTGCTGGCAGGCGTCAACTGGCGGACGAAGAAAAGAACTGGGCACACCTGACGGGCGCCGTCGCACGGGTGCTCAGGCATGCCTAGAGGACGTCGCATATGTCCTGGTTCAGTCGGCTGTCGAATCTCGTGGGACGCCGTGACCTGAACGCCGAGATCGACGAAGAACTGCAGTTCCACCTCGAGGCCCGCATCCGCGACAACCTCGCTGCCGGCATGACGGCAGAGGAGGCACGGCGCGACGCGCTCCGCCGGTTCGGCGCGGCTGCCGCGCACCGCGACACCACTCGAGACGCCGACATTCTCGTCTCCGTCGAAACATTCATTCAAGACGTGGTCTTTGCCTATCGCAGCCTCGCACGCCGGCCAGCGTTGGCCGGCCTCGCGCTCCTCACGCTCGCGCTCGGCATCGGCGTCAACACATCGATGTTCACTATTGTGCGGAGCGTCCTGCTGCGTCCGCTGCCATTCGCCGAGCCAGAGCGGCTGTACGTGATCTCGCATGCACAGCAAGGCGTGAGGTTCTGGCTCTATCCCGGGCTGCCGGACGCCCAATTCGCCGCGTTCCGCGACCAGGATCGATCGTTCGAGGCGATTGCCACGTTCGGGCGGGAGCCATTGACGCTGACCGGCGCCGGCGACGCGACGCGCGTCGTATCGACGACGGTGACCACGGATTTTCTGCGCGTCCTGCGCGTGAGCCCCGCGGCCGGCCGCTCGTTCGGTCCACAAGATGTTCAGGAAGGAAGCGAGCGCGTCGTGCTGGTGAGCGATGCGCTGTGGCGGAGACGGTTCGGCGCAGATCCCGCGCTCGTGAACCGCCCGATCATCCTCGATGCCGAGCCCTACACCGTGATCGGCATTCTGCCCCCCGGCTTCTCGTATCCAGGAACCACTGAAGTCTGGACGCCGCTCGCGATCCGCCTCAATAGCAATCTGAGCTTCACCCGTCCCGTGATCGGCCGTCTCAAGCCAGGTGTCAGCCGGGACCAGGCGCAGGCGGAGTTCGAGGCTTTTGTCCGCGCGCAGTCGCAGGGCGCGCCGGAAGCCGGTTGGGCGGCGCGCGTGATTCCCCTCAAGGATGCCGTTGTCGGCGACATCGGCACGTCACTCTTCATCTTCAGTGGTGCGGTGGCCTTTGTGCTACTGATCGCATGCGCCAACGTCGCGAATCTCCTGTTGATGCGGGCGATTGCCAGACGGCAGGAGATCGCGACCCGGCTGGCCCTTGGCGCGAGCCGCGCGCGGATCATCCGATTGTTGATGACGGAGGGCACACTCGTGGCCCTTGGCGGCCTATTGTTGGGGGTCGCGCTCGCAGTGCTGACATTGCCCGCGCTGCTCTCGCTGACCCCGCCCGGCAAACTCCCGCGTCGCGCCGACATCCAACTCGATGTGTGGGTCCTGATGTTCGCGGTCGCCCTGTCGGCCGTGACGGCGGTCCTCGTCGGCCTTGTCCCAGCCCTGCAGGCGAGGCACGAGGACGTGTCGTCCGTGACGCGTGAACCATCGAGCTCTTCGACTCCGCGCGCCCACCGCATTCGTCATGCGCTCGTCGTCACGGAGATAGCGCTCGCGCTCGTGCTTCTCGTCGGTGCCGGTCTCCTCGCGAAAAGCTTCCTGCAGATCAGCTCGATCGATCCCGGGTTCGACCCCCGGCACGTCACGACGATGACGCTCGATCTGCCGGTGACGAAGGCGACGACGCCGCAGACGCTGGCCGATCTCTATGGACGGTTGCTTGCGGCGCTGTCGGCACAGCCGAACGTTCAGTCGGCTGCCGCGATCAATTGGCTGCCTCTCGGTGACATGCTACTGCGGGGGGACGTCGTGCTCGATGGAGGTCGCGCCGCGCCGGACGACTACACCGTCACCAAGGCCGCCG
>JBKPNQ010000021.1:0-38734 GCA_046732715.1 Acidobacteriota bacterium
CGATCTCGGAACAGGTCGGGGCATGTCATCCTCCTGGCGAATTCAGCCGCCCGGAATCATACCGCGAGCAGTTCCTTGCGCACGCGGAGGTGGTCCGCGTTATCCTCTGGCCCATGAGATACACCGTCAGTCTGTTTGCCCTCCTCCTTGTTACCGGCAGCCAGGCGGCCAAACCACCGGCTGCGAAAGCGCCGGCGTTCAACGTCTTCGAGGCCAGCATCTCCGACATGCAGCTGGCCATGAAGTCCGGAAGGACGACCTCTCACGAAATCGTCCAGCAGTACCTGATACGCATCGCCACCTACGAAGACTTGCTGCATGCGGCGATCACCGTGAATCCGAAGGCGCTCGACGAGGCGGACGCGTTGGATCGCGAGCGCGCGCAGGGGCACGTGCGCGGTCCGTTGCACGGCATCCCGATCGCGCTCAAGGACAACATCCACACCACCAACATGCCGACGACCGGCGGCGCACTCGCGTTCGTCGGGATGGTGCCGCCGTACGAAGCGACGCTGACGAAGAACCTCCGCGACGCCGGGGCAATCATCATCGCGAAGACGGGGCTCACCGAGCTGGCGAACTACGTCGCCGCCAACATGCCGACCAACTACAACGCGATTCAGGGTTACGGCTTCAACCCGTACGATCCGCGTCGCGATCCGCGGACGACCGCAGACGGTCGTCCGGTGATGCAGACGGGAGGATCGAGCTCGGGCATCGGCACCGCAGCAAACTTCTGGGCGGGCAACGTCGGCACCGAAACCTCCGGATCGATCCTGAGCCCCTCGAATCAGAACATGTTGGCCGCGATCAAGCCTACGGTTGGCCGCATCAGCCGTTACGGCGTCATCCCAATCACCGCGGATCAGGACACGCCAGGCCCAATGGCCAAGCACGTGATGGACATCGCCATCATGTTCGGTTCCCTTGAAAGCGCGTCGCCGGATCCGAACGATCCCGCAACCAGCACGTGCACGCCTCCGGCGGGTCGCGACTACACGAAGGGGCTCAGCGTCGACGGATTGAAGGGCGCGCGCATTGGCATTCCCAGAGCGAACTTCTACGATCCGATCACGCTGACGGGCTCGGAGCGGCCGCGCGGCGGACTGAACGAGGCGCAGCGCAAGGTGATGGACGACGCGATTTCCGTCCTGAAAGCGCAAGGGGCTACGGTGATCGATGTCGATGTCCCCAGCGTCGTCGCCAAGGAGGCCAAGGACAACCTCCTCCTGTCGGGGCAGTCGAGCGTGCTGAACTACGGGATGAAGCGAGACTTCAACAAGTGGCTCCAGTCGCTCGGTGAAGCCGCGCCGGTGAAATCGCTGACCGAGCTCCGTGAGTGGAACACGGCGCACGAGAAGATGGGCGCCATCAAGTACGGTCAGTCGCAGCTTGACAACTCCGACAAGATCGATCTGGAAAAGGACAAGGGGAAGTACGAAGAGGACCGCGCGCGCGACGTCCGCCTGGGCGGCACGACCGGTATCGATGCGGCGATCCAGGCGAACAAACTCGACGCCCTCTTGTTCCCTGGTCCGAGCAGCGCCGGAATCGCGTCCAAGCCGGGCTACCCGACGGTGCTCGTGCCCTTCGGCATGATCCCGAACACGCCCGGCCCGCTCGGGTTCGGCGGCGGACGTGGCGGCCGCGGCGGTGAGGCCGGCGGCCGCGGTGGTGACGCAGCCCCCCCAGCCACGACGCCGCCGACCACGGCGCCAGCTGGGACGACGACGCCGGGCGTCACACCGACGCCTCCAGCGGCCACCCCGGCCACGCCGCCGGCACCGTTCCCGCCCGGATTCGAGACCAAGCCGCAGCCGTACGGCGTCGGATTCACCGGCTCGGCCTGCAGCGAGCCGACGCTGCTGCGCCTCGCGTACGCGTTCGAGCAGGCAACAAAGAAGAGGACGCCGCCGCCAGGATTGCGGTGACGGGAGCGGCTCAGGTTTGGCGACTGGCCGGCAGGGTATGACGACGAATGCTCCGAGCCCAGCGGCGTTGCGATTGGAGAACAGGCACACCGGCGAGGTTCTCGAGATTCGGAAACAGACGCGCAATGGAGAGGCAGTGTTTGCGCTTTGGGGCACGGAGTCCTGGCCATGCCAGCACCGATTCAGAAGGTCCTCTTCCGGCTTGCGTTCGCCGCGGAACACTCCTCGCCCGGTATCGCGGAACAGACTGGCCCGGATGCCCTGCGCGCTGCACGGGTTCCCCGGACGCCGTTACCGTCGATGCCTGACCCAGTAGAATCTGGCAGAACCCAGATCGACCAGTTCAGAACTCGTATTTGAGCGACGCCTGCATGCAGCGGCCGGCGCGGCCGTCGCACGTGCCAAGCACGCTGTTGTAGCGCCCGAACGTACTGGTTGTATCGGGCGTCATGGACACATCGGCGGTGTTGAACCGCTGCGTGTTGGTGAGGTTGAAGATCTCCCAACGGAACCGGATCCGCTGGCTCGCCGTTACCGCGAAGGCCTTCGAGATGCCGATGTCGGCGCCGATGTAACCGTCGCCGCGCAACTGGTTACGGAAGCCGACTTCACCCGGCAGCGCAAACCGGATCTGCTTCAGCACCGCCGACGGGTCCGCGAACGGGCTCGGGCGGCCGAAGTTGCCATCGGCGTCCTTGCCGACGACGTTGCGGGCGGCCGGGCTGACGGTCTCGGGATATTGGCCGGCATTCGCGAGTTCGGCGTTACCCTGATAATTCCAGTTCGTCGGCCAGCAGCACCGCGAGTTGATGATGTTGAACGGCAGGCCGCTGGTCCAGCGGAACAAGCCGGAGAACTGCCAGTTGCCGATCACCTGGTTCAGCCATCCGGGCGCGCCGTGGCCAAGTGCGCGGCCGTGACCGAATGGCAGATCCGTGATCCAATTCAGGTTCATCTGGTGGCGGACGTCGAAGTCCGAGTACGAGTATTGGAGCTCCGGCTGCCACGAGTTGAGCAGGAACCCCGAGTAGCCGCCGTACCCCTGGAAATCACGCTCGACCGCGGATCCAAGGTCGGTGGACTTACCCAGGGTGTAATTGAGGTCGAACTGGTACCCCTCAGTGAACCGCTTCCGCAGCGTGAGCTGCAGCGAGTTGTAGTCGGCGTCAGCCATGGAGCTTTGCGCGCGCAGCTGCGAGAACTGGCTGTTCCAGAAGGCATACTTTCCCAAAACACTGCACGCGGGACTGCACGCCGTGTCGGCGTTGAAAAGCGCGGTCGTCCAGTCGAGATCGTTCTGGTAGAACGCCCGCGCCATGCGCTGCGTGGCCGTCATCTGCACGCCTGACACGACGCCCGCTGCGCCCGGAAACAGGTTCTCCCAGTACGGGATCGCGCCGATGCCGGTGAAGTTGCTCGGCGTCGCACTGGTGACGCCCGCTTGCCGGTACGCCCCGATCAGCTGTTGCGCCGCGGTGAAGTAGTTCACGCCCGATTTCGGATCGACGATGTCCATCGGCATCGCGAGATCGCGGCGGATCAGGAGGTTGCGGCCGCGACGGCCGACGTACGCGCCCTCGATCGCGAAGCCCTTGGGCAGCTCGCGGCCGATGACTGCGTTGAACACGTGGGTAGACGGCGTCGTGATCCCATCGTCGATACTCTGGTAGATCGCGACATTGCCGATCGGCGGCGTTGACGGAAATCCTCCGGGGGGCGCAGCCGGAAGCGTCGGTGGCAGCGTTTTCAGATCCTTGAATCGGGCGGAGGGCACGGTCTCGTCCGAGGTTCCGAACGTCGATGAGATGCTCGTGGACATGCCGAACGATCCGCCTTCGTCGAAAATGTTCGCGAGCGCGAAGCCGACGCGGTCGTAGAGCAGCGAGTAGCCGCCGCGGAGGACCATCCGATCCCCGCCGGTCAACCAGCCGAAGAACCCGCCCTTGGCGTGCGGCGTCCAGGCTGCCGACACGCGAGGACCGAAGTTGTTGAGATCCCAGTCGTAGAAGCCTTTCTTCCCGTTGGCCGGGCCTGCGAGGTCGAGCGTCAGCGGCGGCAAGGCGTTGTCACCGATACCACGGAGCATGTTCGAGCGTCGCTGGTCGAACCACTCGCCGAGCGGAACCGACGGGGCCAGCTGGAGTCCGTCGACCTCCCAGGGCGGCGAGTACAGGTTGTAGCGCAGTCCTCCAGTGATCGTCAGGTTCGGCTTGACTCTCCAGCTGTCCTGTACGTAGAACTCGTATTCGTCGGTCGCGTAGGTCCGGCGAACGGGGTCACCGTTGGGGAGCGGCGTGCCGGTCTTGTCGTAGTTGTAGTTTGCCGTCGGCTGAGAGATGACACCGAGGAGGGTCAGCCACGGATCGCCGTAACCTGACTGGAAGCTCGAGGCCACGGCCGGCAGCTGAGAGCAGAGGGGGTTGGCGCATCCCGTACTGCCGGGCATGTAGTTCCTGCCGGTGCCGGCCACCCACGACGGATTCAGATTTCCCGTGTGGAATGAGTTCGCGTTCGAGTACTTCGGCGATCGAGTGAACCTGATGTTCGTGCCCGCCTTGACTGTGTGGTTACCCTTCAGCCACGAGATGTCATCGACGAAGTTGCGTGTGGGCACTTCCCGGCCGCTGGTTGACGTCAGCGCGTCGAAGTCGGTGATGAAGCGGAACGTGACCGCATCGGCGGTCCGAAGCCCCACGGTCGCGTCGTCGATCTTCGACAGCCCGTACCTGAACGTGTTGACGATCGTCGTGGACAGGACGCTGTCGTAGCCGATCGCGTAGCCGTAGTTCTTCCCCTGGCGTTGCGTGTTCGGCGCCTGTCCTTCGAACTGCGGCACCGAGTTGATCGTGTCATCCTGATTTCCGCTGCGGAAGAACAGCTTGTGCTTCCCGTTGCGGTCCACCATGTAGTCGAAGCGCGTGATCAGCGTGTTGTACTCGTTCTCGATTGGGGCCGAGAAGCGGTAGCCCACGTAGTTGATGCCGTCGCGGCCGGGATCGTTCGGCATCGGGTACTTCTTGAAATGATCGGAGACGGCGCGGCTGGGGCCAATGCCGAGCGGATCGAGCCCCGCGATTTCCGAGGGCACCAGACCGTAACGGCCGGCGGGAATCGAGTGCGCTTGCGAAAAACCCTGAACGGTGCCGCCCGGACACGCTGACGGTACCGCGCAGACGTAGACGAGCACTCCGTCGCGCAGGGTGTCCGACGGTACGTTCCGCAGCACTGGATCTTCACTCGACTCGCGCAGGCGCTCGTAGTTGCCGAAGAAGAAGAGGCGATCGTGCAGGATCGGGCCGCCGAGCGCCGCGCCGCCGTTGCGTTTATCGAGCTTGGGCGCTTTGCTCGGCTGGCCAGCCGCGAGTTGCGTCAACTTCAGGAAGTACTCGTTGCTCGACCATGCCGTGTCGCGCTGCGACCAGTAGCCGGAGCCGCTGTAGCGGTTGGTGCCGCTCCTGGTCACGAGCGACACCTGGGCAGCGCTCGAGCGCCCCATGTCGGCGCTGTAGTTGCTCGTGCTGACACGGAATTCCTGCAGCGATTCGAGCGTGACGCGCAGCACGGAGTTGTACGCATAGCCAAACTGCGGATCGTTGACGTCGACGCCGTCCAGCGTCACGTTGGACTGGTCGCTGCGAGCCCCGCTGACAGACCCGCTGCGCTGATCGTTGCTCGGCAGATACACGGCTCCGGCCTGAAGGCTGAGCAGACCGACGGGATTGCGGGCCTCTAGCGGAAGCATCTGGATCTGCTGGCCGGAGATGACGTTGCCGAGGCTCGCGTCGGTCGTGTTGATGATTGGCGATCGGCCGGTGACCTCCACAGTCTCCGACAACGACCCGATTTCCATTTTCATCTCGAGGCTGGTCTGGGTATCGACAGCGACCTGCAGCTTCTCGTGCACCGCCGTGCGAAAGCCGTTCAACTCGACTTTCACCGAATACAGTCCCGGCGGGATGGCCACGAACCGGTACCTGCCGGACTCGCTCGTGGCCGTCGTACGCACCGCGCCCGTGTCCATGCTGGTGAGTGTGACGGTCGCGCCGGGCAAGGTTGCGCCTTGCTGATCTTTCACATCACCGAAAACCGTGGCGGTTCCGGCCTGGGCGAGCGCGACGCGAGGAATAGAAAGGAGAGCAAACAGGAGAACGAGGGGCACGGATCGAAGTCGGCGCACATCCCACCTCCTCATGCAACGGTGACCGAATGGCGTGGGAGTATAGGCCAGTTGGGACGAAATGTGGGACTAATAATGTGACGAATTATGTGACGAACCGTCCGACGACTGCGTCCTGTGCGTGCCTGCAGTCCGTGTGTCCCGTCCCTGCGCCGATGCCAATGCGCGACCGCAATGGTCTGAATCGTGGCTCCGTCGCACTGTCGGCGTGTTGGTAAGGCAGCGCGCGTGGGATCACGCAGCTCCTCCACCGGTGTCGCCGCGAGATGTCCGGATCGTCAGGATCTGCACGCGGTCAGGCAATTCGATCAGGAACTCCGCATCTCGATCGAGGTGATGAATGCGAGTTGGATCGCCTCCGGTGAAGCGCGACATCGCTTCGACGCTCTCCCAGTATGAAACGGTCACGAATTCCGTATCGCTCTGCCGGTCCTCTCGGAATGTCTGGACCCCGAGGGCCTTCTCGATGAGCGGCTTGATGCCCGCCTCGTGGTGGTATTTCTCGTACTCGTCGGCGCGATCTCGAGTTGTACGCCCTCGCCAGATGCGCGCGATGGTGGGTCTCGCCGGGCGATCGGTCATGGTCTGCTCCTTTAGAACGAGAGTGAAACGCGTTCCAAGTATGCACTTCGCTCGATGCGGTTGACACGAGGACGGCAGCCAGGCGTCGACGACGTTCGCGACGGCGATGCGACGGTCTCCAAGGATCAGCGTGTCATCCAGGTCCTCCATGGTCGAGTTGGCGGTTGGTCCACTGAAATCCCGCCACACTTGTCACTCCCGTGTTCCCGTTGACGGCGTTAAATTGAGAGGTGAAGAACGGCGGGCGACTGCTGACCCAGCCAGCAGCCGACGTGCTCCGCATGTATTCGACATTGGCTTTGATCAACGTGCGTTACTTCGACGGCGTCATCACCACGCTCGTCGTGAGCAGATTCCGCAGCGCGAACGACAAGCACAAGGAGAGAAGAGATGGAGCAATTGAAAGAGCGGCTCGCAATGCACACACCGCCGATCGTATCCGCGCAGGAATGGGAGGCCGCGCGGCAGAAGCTCCTCGTGAAGGAGAAGGCCTTGAGCCACGCCCGTGACGCGCTCGCCGCCGAGCGTCGGCGGATGCCGTGGCTGGCGGTGGAGAAGAAGTACGAGTTCGACGGCCCTCTAGCCGCGGCCACAGACGGTGCACAGCCGCCACCTCAGTTTGACCCGCTCCGTGACTCGCTCGCCCGCGACGAGGCACGGGCGATCTACGCCCCGGAGGGCAGTCGTGCCGTCAGGTCCTCTTCGACGAGCTCGCGCCTGCGTACCTGGCGATAGCAGGCAACGACTTCCCGTTCGCGACGCCTCCGAGAATGGATGGTGACCCCGTCGTTGTCCCCTTGCGCAGTCGGTGCGTGGTGTGCCACAGCGAAGGGCTTGGCAAGTTGATGACGTTTGCGACAATCGAAAGCCGCGTGTCGAGCGCCTGCCCGCCAGCGGGCCCTCGCACGCACGAGACGTCGCGGCGCGCAAGATGATGCGCGAGGACTCCGGTCGCTCAAACTGGGGCTCGCCGGCCGCTAAACGATGTCGGGCCCGGGGTGTGTCTCATGATGTGGAGTCACCGCAGTGACCTGGGATCTTCGAGCACGCTTTTCGTCGTCACCACGATGAGACAGTCTGTGTCTTCAAGCGAGACGGCGGGGGCTATCAACTCCCTGACGCCAGCCGACAGTCTGGTTCCAAGTGGCGAACGTTAGGCCGCGCGCTGAAGAGCTCCTCGGAACGCCAGGGTGTCTAGCGAACGGCAGGTCGAACGCGCGGTCAGTCGTGCGATGATTGGGACCCGCGCTCGACGAGTCTGACGGCTGACGCGCTCGGCAGCAGCGATTTGCGGCGTCGCGATCGCTCTACGAAAGGCGCCCTGGCGGAAGGCCTTCGTCCCGATCCGGAGGCGATGATGTATCTAATCTGGGAGATCGCGATCGGCATCCTGGCGGGCTTTCTCGCCGGGAAGATCATGAGGGGCAAGGGATACGGCGTCCTGATGGATCTCCTGCTCGGCCTGGTCGGCGCCGTGGTCGGCGGCTTCGTATTTGGCCTGTTCGGCCTGCACGGCTACGGGCTGGTCGGTCAGCTCGTCGTCGCCACCGCCGGTGCGGTCATGCTGATCTGGCTCGTTCGCCGGCTGTGATCTCCTGGCCCCAAGGCCGGCGGGCCGCCGTAGCTTTAGCGGAGGCTGGTCAGGCCCCGCCTTTCTGGTGCAGTAGAATTCCACCGGGATTCCAGAGACCAACAACGCCAGGAGGTTGTGTGAGTCCGAAACTGCTCGTGGCGGCGCTTGCCGCCATCTTTTTGGTCGGGCCAGTTGTCGCCACGGCGGACGCGCAAGTGACCAGCGCTGCCGTCGTCGGAACGATTACCGATACCAGCGGCGCGGCGCTGCCCGGTGCGACCGTCACGGTCCGCAACGTCGAGACCGGCTTTGTCCGCGCCGTGCCGACCAATGAATCCGGCGCCTACCGTCTCGACTTCCTGCCCACAGGCACCTACGTCGTCGAGATCAGTCTCTCGGGATTCAAGACCGAGCGCCGTAACAATATCGTTCTGAACGTCAACGACACGGCGCGTATCGACGCGTCGCTCGCGGTCGGCGGCGTCACCGAGGCGGTTACCGTCGAAGGACGGAGTGGCGACGTCAACACCGCGACGGCCGACCTCTCGAAGACGGTCGACGCCGCGGCGATTCAGAGCCTGCCGCTGGTCGATCGCAACGTTTACACGCTGCTGGATCTCACACCAGGCGTGCAATCCAACAACAATGGCGTCGCCTCTGCCTCGTCAGGGACCAGTCCACTGGTACTCGGATTTCCTGAGCAGCGCACGCTGATCAACGGCGGCGCCGACGGCGGCACCGGATCGGTGAACTATTACCTCGACGGCGGCATCAACATGACGGCGCTTCGCAATACAGGCAACATCCTGCCGAATCCCGACGCGATCCAGGAATTCAAGGTCCAGACGAACAGCTACAACGCCGAATACGGCCGTTTCTCGAGCGGCGTCATCAACGTCATCACCAAGGCGGGCACGAACGTCATCAAAGGGTCGGCGTTTGAGTACTTCCGCGACGGAAAGATGAACGCGAAGGACTGGGGCGCGGTGCTGGCAACGCCGCCGCTGAAGCGCAATCAGTTCGGCGCAACGCTCGGCGGTCCACTCCGGCGTGACAGGACGTTCTTCTTCGGTACCTATTCTGGCCTGCGGCAGACGACGAGCACCTTCCTGAACACGGCGATCGTGCCGACCCCGCTTGAGCGGACGGGTGACTTCAGCCAGTCGCGCACGCTGCCGACCGATCCAGCAACCGGCCAGACGTTCGCGTGCAACGGTGTGGCCGGCGTGATCTGCCCGAACAGGCTCGACCCGGTGGCGATGAAGATCATCAACGACTACATCCCGCTCTCGAACGTGCCCGGCAACATCTGGCAGGGCTACGTGCCGAGCCCGTACGACTCGGATGAAGGGCTGATCAAGATCGACCATCAGATTAACGCCGCGCACCGGCTCAGCGGCAATTATTTCCTGACGACGGGTACGAACACCGTGCGCGCGGGCTCGGGCAACCTGCCGTGGGCGAACCAGAATTTCAACTGGCGCCAGCACAACGTCAATCTCAGCGACACCTGGGTCATGAGCTCCAATCGCATCAACCAGGGGTGGTTCTCGTTCAATCGCAACTTCGGTGGGCGCCTGAACCTGCCGGCGGTCGCGTTGACGGATCTCGGATCGGCCGCCGTGATCCAGGGCGCGCCCTCGCTGCCGCAGATCACGGTGAGTGGATTCTTCACGCTCACGAACGCGATCGGCGGACCGAAGGCCGGCGGCGATTTTTACTCGGTACGCGACGTCTACAGCTGGACGACCGGCGCCCATGCGCTCAAGATGGGCGGGGAGCTGTCGTACAACAAGACGATCCAGGACACGCTCCTGAACAACTACGGAGTGCTCACGTTCAACAACAGCGTGACGCGCAACGCGCTTGCCGATTTCTTGATCGGCATTCCCAGCGCGATGACGCAGGACGCGCCGGTGACCGCGCTCTGGAACAGCTGGTACGGCGCGGCGTTTCTACAGGACGACTATCGGCTTAATTCGCGCATGACGCTGAATCTCGGGCTGCGCTGGGACGTGCAGGAACCCGGTACCGATCCGCAGAACCGGTTCACGACCTACGTGCCGGGCCAGAAATCCACCGTCAGGCCGACCGCCCCCACCGGACAGCTTTTCTACGGCGATCCGGGCGTCGAGCGCGGCGTGATTCCGACGCGGCTCGGTCACGTGTCGCCCCGTGTCGGTTTCGCCTGGGATCCCTTCGGCGACGGCAAAACCGCCATTCGCGCGGCCGGCGGCATTTTCTACGGCAGCATCTCGGGCAACGAATGGAACGCGATGACCAACTTCCAGCCGTGGAGCACCCGTCTCACGTTCACGAACATCAGTCCGACGACCAATGCGGCTGGCGTGCCGAACGGCGCCTCGTTGCGCAACCCGTACAACAACTTCGTAGGCGGAGCCCCGTTCCCCTATGACGGCTCGTATGCGAGCGGCGGCGGCATCCTCGGCGTGTCGCTCGATTTCGACTGGGCCCACGCCTATCAGACGAATATCGGCGTGCAGCGCCAACTCACGAAGGCGCTCTCGGTCGGCGCCAGCTACGTCGGGACATTCACCCGCGATCTGCCGTTCCAGCGCGACGTCAACTATCCAGTCGTCACGTCGACGGCGACGGCGGCAGGCGCGAACATCCTGTCGCGGCGGCCGAATACCGCGTTCGGCGCGGTCCTCCTGCTCGATTCGGATCAGTACTCGAACTACAACGGCATGCAGGTGACATTCAACCTGCGCGAGTCGCACCACGTCAGCGTCAACGGCTTCTACACGCTGAGCAAGACGATGACGAGTGCGCAGCTGATGAACAACACGACGGGGGGCGGGGCGCAGAACTACAGCAACCTGGCCGAGGATTACGGGCGCGCCGACACCGATCAGCGCCATGTCTTCAGCACGAGCGTCAACTGGCGGCTGGACTACTACACCGGCGGCAACGACGCGCTACGGCATGTCCTCAATGGCTGGAGCCTTGCGCCGATCGTCAAGATTCGCAGCGGGCTGCCGTTTACGGTGACGAACGGCAACGTCGACGCGAACCTCGATGGCAATACGAACGACCGCGCGCAGCTCGTCGGCGATCCGCACGTCGACGACCCGACGATAACCCAGTGGTTCAATACGGCGGCGTTCGTTCAAAACAAGGTCGTCACCGGGATCGCCACCGACGGTAACTCGCCGCGCAACCTGCTCGACGGCCCCGGATTCCGCGTCATCGACCTCGCGTTGTCGCGTGACTTCCGGATGCCTCGAGGGTCGAAGCTGACCTTCCGCCTCGAGGGGACCAACATCTTCAACATCGTCAATTACGGCCAGCCGGGAGCGGCGGTGCCGTCGGGCGCGACCTCCACCACGTTCGGCGTCATCCGCACCGCCAACGCCATGCGACGGCTGCAAGTGGGTCTACGGCTGACGTTCTAAGAGCCAAGGTTCTGCAGGGTTCTCCGAGGTTCTACCGGGTTCTGCAAGGTTCGTTCGATCGACTGACACGGGAGAAAAGAATGAAGGAGTTGAAGACATCTTTGCTGGCGGTGGCACTGGTCCTTGCGTGCGGGCGCATTGCTGCGGCGCAGACGGCTGATGACGTCGTGGAGAAGTATCTGGCCGCCATTGGCGGACGCGCGGCGCTGGCGAAGGTCACCTCTCGCTCGACAACCGGGACGATAACCCTGTCGCTGCCCAATGGTCCGGTATCGGGCACGATCGAGATTCTGAATCAGCAGCCAAACAAAGTCCGTTCGGTGACGAAGCTGGACTTGACCTCGCTGGGGGCAGGGCAGCTGACTCGTGAGCAGCGATTCGACGGCACTGCGGGCTACGTCCTCGACAGCATGCAAGGAAATCGCGAGATCACCGGCAGTCAGCTCGACAACTTGAAGAACGCTGTGTTTCCCACGCCGCTCCTGACCTACAAAGAACGGGGCGCAACCGTGGAGCTTGCCGGGAAAGAAAAAATCAATGGACGCGACGCGTACGTGCTCGTGCTCAAGCCAAAGACCGGCCCCGTCGTGCGTCATTTCTTCGATGCCGAGACTTACCTTCCCGCCGAAATCGTCGTGAAGGTCGACGTTCCTGAGGCTGGCGGCGAAGTCGAGCAGACGAGCGACCTTTCCGACTATCGAGTGGTCGATGGGATCAAGATTCCCTTCGCGATCAAGGTATCATCTGCGATTCAGAGCTTCACGATTGCTGTGACCAAGGTGGAGCACAACCTGAAAATTGATCCGGCGTTGTTCGCCAAACCTGATAAGTGATCGCCAGCCGCGAACCCGAACGAACCGAGCGGGACCTCGTAGCACCCAAATCCCTGCCGCCTCACTCCAATCGCAGCGCGGTCATCGGATCTACTCGCGATGCGCGAATCGCCGGGACGACGCACGACGCCAAGGCGACGAGCGCGAGAAGAATCGCGACGGCGAGGTAAGTGGATGCGTCACGAACGGAGACGCCGAACACCAGGGCGCCAATCATGCGGCTGGCAGCGACCGAAGCGACGACCCCGATGGCGATTCCGGTAAGACCAGCGCTCATTCCCTCGCGGACCACGAGGCGCCTTACGGCTCCACGTTCTGCGCCAAGTGCCATGCGCAGCCCAATCTCTTTCGTTCGCAGGGACACTGTATATGCCAGCACGCCGTAGGTGCCGATCGCCGCGAGCAGGAGCGCGACGGCAGCAAACACCCCGAACAGCGTCGCGTTGAACCGCGGTTGCGCCGCGTTGCCTGATACCCACTCGGTCATCGGACGAAGATTCGTGATCGGAACGTCCGGATCCATGGCGTGCACGTGCCGCCGAACCGCCTCGATCACAGGTGCCGGATCGCCTGCCGGCCGGACGACGATGTCCATCAGCGGCCAGATGCGGGTGCCGCTCGAGTAGTACAGGGTGGGCGATTCGATGTTGAGCGATGTGCTGCGCACGTCGCCAACGATGCCGACGACGGTGAAATCCCTGGCGTCGGCGACGCGCCGAACGGTCTTGCCGATTGGATCCTCGTCGCCCCAGAATGCCCGCGCCGTCGCTCGACTGAGGATCATCACTTCGGGCGCAGTCACGGTATCGCTATCGCTGAAGTCTCGACCATGCAGCAACGGAATTCTCATCGTCTCGAAATATCCCGGACTGACCGTCCGCCAATCGATTGGGACCGACTCGCCTGGCGCCAAGAGCGATCGCCCTGGCGCAGAAACAGGAGAGGTCGTGTAATTGCCGGCACCGAACGGAACACCACTCGAGACACCGACACGGAGCACACCGGGAATTGTCTGAAGCGCTTCTCGCAAATCGCGGAAGAATGTCACCCGTTTCGGCATCGGGTACTTCGTTGGCGGCAGCGACACCTGCAGTGAGATGACCCCGTCGGGATCGAAACCAAGCGGAACGTGTTGCAGCTGGATGAGGCTTCTGATGAGCAATGTCGCACCGACGAGTAGAACGGTGGCGAGCGCGAGCTCGCCGCTTGCCAGGACGCGACGGAACCGCGCACGGCTGCTTCCGCTCGACGAACGTCCGGTGTGGCGCAACGCTGTGCTGACGTCAGTCGTTGCGGCCTGCCACGCAGGTGCGAACCCGAACAGCAGTCCCGTCACGCACGTGACTCCGGCGGCGAAAATGAGCACCGTCGGATCGACACCGATGTCAGGAATTGGCAGGACGTTCGGCGGCAGCGACGACTCGAGAAAGCTGACGGCCCAGAAGGCGATCGCGACACCGAGGATGCCGCCAGCAGTCGACAACACCAGGCTTTCGATCAGCAGCTGACGCAGCAGCCGGCCCATTCCCGCTCCTAGCGCCACACGCACCACCATCTCCGGGCGGCGCGCGGTCGCGCGGGCGAGCAGCAAATTCGCGATATTGGCGCTGACGATTAGCAACACGAACCCAACCGCGCCGAGGAGCACGAGAAGCGCGAGGCGAAGCTGGTTACTCACAAATGCGTCGGTAAAGGTGATCAGATTGATTCCCCAGTCGCGGACCTCTGGATGTTCCTGACCGACTCGCGCGGCGACCGTATCCATCTCCGTCTGCGCGGCCTCTCTGGTCACACCAGGTTTCAAGCGACCGACGACCAACAGGACGTGGTTGAGTCGCATCTCCTTTGCCGGATCGATCGCCAGCGGGATCCACACGTCGCCGTTGGTGAGCACGGGAAGCGCGGGCGGCGCAATCCCAACAATCGTGTAGGCCACACCGTTGAGGATCGCCGGCTTTCCCACCACCGACGCGTCGCCGCCAAATCGCCGCCTCCATAACGATTCGCTGATCATGGCAATCGGTGCAGCACCCGGCTTGTCGTCACCCTCGACGAACGAGCGTCCGACAACGGGTCGCAATCCGAGCAGCCTCATCAGCGATGGCGTGATCGCATTGCCGGTGTAGGTCTCCGGGTCGCCGTGGCCCAGCAGCGTAAACGTCGAGAATTGGATCGCGCCGAGGTCCTCGAACGTGTGCGTCAGCTCTTTCCAGGATAGATAGTTGAGGGCGGAGGCCCCGAACGTGGGCAGATGCAGCTTGTCGTTCTTCTCGGCGACCTGCATCAATCTCTCGGGATCGGCGAACGGCAGCGGCCGCACCAGCACCGCGTTGACGACGCTGAAGATCGTCGTGGTGGCGCCGATACCGAGCGCGCTGGTCAGCACAACGGCGATGGTGAACAGCGGCGACTTCAGCAGCAGCCGGAGAGCGTAGCGAAGATCCATCATGATAGGCTCCGCCGAGAGTGTGCCTCAGGACGGCATCGATCAACTAGTCAAAGTGACGAGCTGTGGGGTGCGATCGGATGACTGACAGATCTGCGACTCGTGCCGGTTCGATCCGCCTGGTGGCGGTGGCCAGCATGATCGGAACGACCATCGAGTGGTACGACTTCTTTCTCTACGGCACCGCCGCCGCGCTCGTGTTCAACAAGCTGTTCTTCCCGACCTTCGATCCGCTGGCAGGGACGCTCGCGGCGTTCGGTACCTACACGGTCGGATTCGTCGCCCGCCCGATTGGCGGGATCGTGATCGGCCACTACGGCGACCGAATCGGACGCAAATCGATGCTCGTTCTGACGCTGGTCATCATGGGCGTCGCCACGTTTGGTATCGGTCTGCTGCCGACCTATGCCCGGATCGGCCCGTGGGCCGGCGTTGCGCTGGTGATCCTCCGTCTCGCGCAAGGCTTTGGCGTCGGCGGTGAATGGGGCGGCGCGGTGCTGATGGCGGTCGAGCACGCCCCTGCGGGTAAGCGCGGATTCTACGGCAGCTGGCCTCAGATTGGCGTTCCGGCGGGACTCCTCCTCTCCACCGCGGTGTTCGCCTGGTTCGCACGGCTTCCGGAGGATCAGTTTCTCTCGTGGGGATGGCGCGTCCCGTTCCTGTTGAGCATCGTGCTCGTCCTCGTCGGCCTGATTATTCGTCTGCGGATTCTGGAGACGCCCGCGTTTGAGCGCCTCAAAGCGACACGAACCGAGTCCCGGCGCCCCGTCGTCGAGCTTCTTCGCACTCAGCGAAAAGAGGTCCTGCTCGCGATGGGCGCACGGCTCGCCGAGAATGGAGCGTTTTACATCTACTCGGTGTTCTCGCTGGTCTATGGGACTCAGAAAGTCGGAATGAATCGACAGACGATTCTGAACGCCGTTCTCCTGGGCTCCGCCTGCGGCGTGTTCGCGATTCCGTTCTTCGGTGCCCTGTCCGATCGGCTGGGACGACGGCCGGTCTATCTGTTCGGCGCCTCGGTCACGGCACTCTTTGCCTACCCGCTGTTCTGGCTGCTCGACACGGGTTCACCGCCGCTGGTGCGGCTCGCGCTCATCGTCCCGCTCGTGTTCGCGCACGCGCCGATGTACGGGCCGCAGGCCGCGTTCTTGTCGGAGTTGTTCGGCACCCGCGTCCGCTACAGCGGCGCGTCGCTCGGATCACAGCTCTCCTCGGTGATCGCAGGCGGGCTGTCGCCGTTCATTGCCACCGCGCTCCTCCCGTACGGCCGCGCGGCGCTGGCATCGTACATCGTTGCGATGGCACTGGTAACAATAGTTGCGGTGCTGATGGCTTCCGAGACGCGTCACCACGACGTCGGATAACTTCACGAACCTTATTCTTCCCGCAGGACTTGAATCGGATCGACGCGGGCGGCTCGAGCCGCCGGCCAGACGGACGCAAGGGCGCCGATGGCAATCATGACGCCGAGCACGATCGCGAAGGTCGACGGGTCGAGAGCAGTGACGCCGTACAACATCCCCGCCAGTCCCTTTCCGGCCGCGGCCGACAACCACAGTCCCCCAACACACCCGGCAATCGTCACGCCGATGCCCTGCTTCAGAAACAGCACCAACGTCGTGCTTCGCAACGCACCCATCGCGATACGCAGTCCGATCTCGCGCCGCCGAATGCTGACGATGTAGCTCAACGTGCCATAGAGGCCGACGGCGGCCAGCAGGACCGCGGTGAAGGCGAACGACGTGAGCAGAATCGTCCGGAGACGGTTCTCTGCCAGGGTGTCATCAAGGCGCTCGGCGAGCGGACGAAGCTCGTAGACCGCCCGGCCCGGCTCGATTTGGCGGATGGTTCGACGAATCGTCTCGGTCATCGTCGCGGGATCGTTCGACTGCGTGCGAACGAGAAATACCGGCATTGGATTCGGCGCACTGGCGCACCAGTAGATGGTTGGAGCCGGCGGTTCGTTCAGCCCTTGCTCTCTCGCGTCGCCCGATACGCCGACGATCGTACCGATTCGACCAGACGCGATGTCCTGGACGTGCGAGCCGGAGGCGTTGCGCCCGGGAACATAAAGCGCTTCGAATGCGCGATTGATGACCGCCGTTTGAACCGGTGCATCATCGGCACATTGAGTGCCGCTGAGAATGGGGATGGCGAGGGCATCGAAATAGCCGGACGACACGAAGCGATTGCGTGCCGTCACCTTTGTTGATGCCTCGGTGGGTGCTTCGACGACGCGGAGCTCAGTGTTGAATTGAAACGCCACGCCGGGCACCGCGACGGCTGTGGCAGCCGCGGCGACACCCGGCGTTGCACGAAGTGTCTCGAGCGTTGTCAGCATCCGTCGTTTGAGGGCGGCCATATCCACCGTTTCGTTCCAGCTTCCGGTAATGCGAAACGTGACGACACGACCCGCGTCGAACCCTGGTGACACCCGCATCAATTGGTCGAAGCTTCGAAGAAAGAGCCCGGCGCCGAACAACAGCGTCACCGACAGCGCGACCTGGATACCGACCAGTGTCCACTGCAGCCGGTTCGTCGCCATCGTTTCGGCGCGGCGGTTCGAGACCCCGTCGTGCGACCGAGCCGTCCGCATCGACGGGAACAGGCCGAACACGATCACTGAAACGGCGGCACAGCCGAGCGAGTACGCGACCAAAGTCCAGTCGAGCCGGACCTCCGCCATGCGGGGAAGTCCCGCCCCCAAGGCGCGAAACGCCTGAAGCGCGACAACGGCAATGCCCAGTCCGAGCGCCGACCCGATGAGTGCGAGGACCACCGCTTCGGTGAGCAGTTGTCTCACGACCGCGGCTCGTGAGGCGCCGAGCGAATACCTGATGGCAATCTCGTGCTGCCGTTCAGCATTGCGTGCGAGCAGCAGCGCCGCGATGTTGGTGCACGCCACGAGCAGCAGCAGCGACACTGCGGCCAACAGCATCCACAACGATCGGGTCACGCCGCCGACGGTCGCGGCTTTGAGCGGCGTCACGCGGATAGCAAGCTTGCCGTCGGTGGCCGGGTATTGCCGGGCGAGATCTCGCTGCACGCGCGCGAGGTCACTCAGGCCGTGATCGGCCGTGACATTCGGATGCAGCCGGCCAATGGCCGTGAACCAGGTTGCCTGCCGGTTCTGCGCGTACGGCGCGTCGGGTGCACTCACGCTCCAGACGTCGACGTCGCCGTTGGGAAACGCAAACGTCGCCGGCATTACACCGACAATCGGCACGGACCGTCCGCCAATGCGCAGTGTCCGGCCGACCGCGGTGACGTCGGCGGCGAATCGACGTTTCCAGAGTCGATCGCTGACTATCGCCGCGGGCGGGCCGCCGAAGCGCTCCTCGTCGCGCGTGAAGGTACGGCCGATCGACGGCGCCACGCTACAGACCTCGAAGAATCGCGGCGCGACCCAGGCGCGCAAAATACGTTCGGGAAATTCCCCCGAAGTCTCGGTCATGTCGTCAAGGTAGTAGCCCGACAGGCCCTGAAAGGCGCTGGCCATGCGTTGCCAATCCTCGAGCCGCGCCGGTGCGACGAACGTGGATGGCTGTGCGGCACCCGGCTCGTACTGCGAGATCACTAGCAACTGATTCGCATCGGGATAGGGCAGGGGACGCAACGCCACGGCGTTGAGCGCGGAAAACACCGCGCTGCTGGCGCCAATCCCCAGGGCGAGAGTCACGGTCGCGACAATCGTAAAGCCCGGTCGCTTGGCGAGGGTTCGCCGCGCATAGCGCAGATTCCGCACCATCTCGTCAATCACGTGCACTCCACGTGCGTCGCGGCACTCCTCCTTGATGGCATCGGTCGATCCGAAATCGAGACGGACGCGGCGCGCCGCCTCGCTCGGCGTCATGCCGCTCGCGACGTACTTGTCGCGCTGGCCGTCAAGATGGAAACGCAGTTCTGCGTCGAGCTCTTGCTCGACGGTATTTCGCCGGAACAGGGCGCGCAGGCGATAGCGGAGATCGTTCAGCACGGTGGTTTCAATCCATGTCAAGGATCAGGCCGACGGCGCCGATCAGTTTCCGCCAGCTGTGTGTCTCGACGGCGAGCCGCTTCTCTCCTTTTCGCGTAAGTGCGTAATATTTCGCCTTGCGATTGTTGTCGGACACACCCCACTGAGGACTGATCCAGCCGCGGCGTTCGAGCCGATGGAGGGCGGGATACAAGGAACCCTGCGGCACCTGCAACATCTCGCGTGAGACCTGCTGAATGCGCTCGGAAATGGCCCAGCCATGCAGCGGACCCGGCGCCAGCGTTCTCAGGATCAGCAGATCGAGCGTGCCCTGCGGCAGATCGAGTCGTTGGTCGCCCATGAGGTCACCCCTTGCACTTCTACAGGTGGACTGTGACACAGCTGTTGTAGAAGTGCAAGGGGAGTGTGGCCGCGGCCCATCGTGACAGTCGTGATACCCTCACCGGTGCTTCATGATGGTGACCTCCACACACATCAATGATCGGTAAAGCGCTTGGGCCGTATGCGGTCGTGGACAAGCTCGGCGAAGGCGGAATGGGCCAGGTCTATCGCGCCCACGACTCGAAGCTCGGTCGCGATGTCGCGCTGAAAGTCCTGCCCGATACGTTCGCCATCGACCCGGACCGGCTCGCGCGCTTTCATCGCGAGGCCCAGGTCCTTGCCTCGCTCAATCATCCGAACATCGCCCAAATCTACGGCTTCGAAGATAGCGGTGCGACACACGCGCTGGTCATGGAATTGGTGGACGGGCCGACGCTTGCCGATCGCATCGAACAAGGCCCAGTGCCTCTCGCGGAAGCTCTGGCGATCGCCAGGCAAATCGGGTCGGCGCTCGAGGCCGCCCACGATCAGGGCATCGTCCATCGCGACCTCAAGCCGGCCAATGTGAAGGTCCGCCCGGACGGCACGGTCAAGGTGCTCGACTTCGGCCTGGCGAAGGCGTTGGATCCGACCGCGTCGTCGGATGTCAACGTGATGAACTCGCCAACGCTCACGCAGCACGCGACACAGCTCGGCATGATCCTGGGAACCGCCGCCTACATGGCGCCCGAGCAGGCCAAGGGCAAGAAGGTCGATCGGCGCGCCGACATCTGGGCGTTCGGCGTCGTGCTGTTCGAGATGCTGGCCGGAGAGCGCGCGTTCAAGGGAGACGACGTCTCGGATGTGCTCGCAGCGGTCCTGCGGCAGGACATCGACTGGCGGGCGCTGCCGCTCGACACGCCCGCGAAAGTGCGCCGCGTGCTCGAGCGCTGTCTCGAACGTGACCCCAAACAGCGTCTACGCGACATTGGCGATGTGTGGATTGGCATGGACGAGCCCGACCAGCCCGCGGTGCCGGTCGCCGTGACCGCGTCCCCATCACGCTCGGCTACGTTCTGGCGCTGGCTGCCGTGGGCCGCGGCGTTCGTTGTCGCGGCCGGCAGCGTCGCGTGGTCACTTTCACGACGGGCCGAGCCGGCGCCGACGTTGGTGACGCGGTCCGCGCAGATCGTGAAGGATTTCTCGCTGTTCGTCGCGACGTCTCGGGACGGCACCCGGCTCGCCTATGCCGTGGCCGGCGGACAGAATACGAGCGCGGGAATTGTACTGAGGATGCTCGACCAGTTCGATGGCAGAGTCGTGCCAGGAACCGAGGGTGGCGCGTTTCCACTGTTCTCTCCCGATGGGCAGTGGATTGCCTACGCTGACCTTGCGGATCAGAAGATCAAAAAAATACCGATCAGCGGCGGGACATCAATCGCAATTTGCGAAGGCTCGTTTCAATCGGGCGGCGCGTGGAGCGACGACGGCGTCATCGTGTTCCCCGGCGCGAAGGGCCTCATGCGCGTGTCTGCCGACGGCGGTGTGCCCGATCAACTCACCACGCTGGATAACTCGAAGGGAGAAACCTCGCATGTCCGTCCCCAGTTCCTGCCCGGTGGGCGGCGAGTATTGTTCACCGTGATGTCGCAGGGCGACCCGCAATTCGCGGTGAGGGAGCTGGACACGGCAGGTTACCGGATCGTGGCCAAGGGGGGCGCCAACGGCCAGTATGTCGCGAGCGGGCACCTGACATTCGTGCGTGGCGCGACCCTGTTCGCGATGCCCTTCGACCTGTCGCGGCTCGAAGTCACGGGCGGCGAGGTGCCAGTTGTCGAGGACGTGTCCCTGATCGGGCCGGCTGGCACGGCCGATTATTCCGTGTCGGCAACCGGTGTGCTCGCGTACTTCTCGAGTCCAGCAAGTAGCGGGACCACGCTCGCGTGGGCGGATCGTACCGGACAGACGAAGGTGTTGCCTGGACCGTCCCGGCAGTCCTGGGGAACCGGCCGTCTGTCGCCAGATGGGCGCCTCGTCGTGAATGGAATCAGCAACGATCGAAACGGCCGGGACGTGTGGACCTTCGACGTCGAGCGTGGGACGCTGACGCGTCTGAGCTTCGACGCGGGGACCAACACCAACGATTTTCCGATCTGGACACCGGATGGGCACCGTGTGATCTACAGCGGCAACGTCGAGGGCAAGCACGGTGTGTATGCTGTGCCAGCCGACGCGAGCGCCAGACCGACGCAGCTCTTCTCAACCGAATCCTTTGCCACACCGAGGTCGGTAACCCCCGATGGCAAGATGCTGATCTATTCGCAGGCAGGTCCTGAGAAGCGCTCGCGCCTCATGCTGGTGTCGATTCCGACTGATGGTTCGCCCGCGCAACCCCGGCCGATGCACGCCGACGCCGCCGGCGCCGAGATGGACGGGCAGGTATCACCGGACGGCCGCTGGATCGCGTACGAGTCAACCGAGTCTGGCGGGACCGAGGTCTACGTCCAGCCGTTTCCCGGGCCGGGACCGAAGACTCGGATTTCGTTGGACGGCGGGAGCACGCCGCGCTGGTCGAAGGATGGCCGCGAGTTGTTCTACTGGGCGCGCATACCCGTCGCGAAGCTTATGACGGTCGACGTCGTCACCGCTCCCGATTTCCGTGCCGGGACGCCGCGTGAGCTGTTTCGGCAGCCTTCCACCACGACCTGGGATATCACGCCTGACCGTAACCGCTTCCTGGTGGAACTCTCAACGCGCGCCACCGGGTCGACCCTTGCGATCGTCACCAACTGGTTCGAGGAGCTGCGCCGACGCGTGCCCGCGAGAAAGTAGCGACCACGGGAAGGCGATGGCCGTCGAAGCGGCGAGCGAGGGCGCGTGTGGAGCGTCCGAGGGCAAAGCCCCTCGGTTTTCAGGATGAGTCGCTAGTCCTTTGTCTGATCCGACATGTCGCGTGCGGTCCACGTGTGGACGCGCTCGGTGAACGTTCCCTTCCGGATGCGCAGCGACGAACGACTGACCTCGCCGATTGGCCCACCGAGCTCGATATCGAGGCCTGCTGACTTCGAGAGACCAAGCTTCTGACTCGCATACACGCTTCGGTGTCCGACCATGAGAAATGCCGTTGATGCGGCGAGGGCGGCGTAGACGCCCTCGGGTGCAGGGAGCAGTTCCATGGCCATGACCGCCGCCGCAATTGGCGTATTCGCCGCCGCGGCCAGGACCGCGACCACGCCGACGGCGCCCAGAAATGTCGTCGGCACACCGAACAGCGGCGCGAGCGCCGCGCCGCTCGTTGCGCCTATAAAGAAAATGGGCGTGACGATCCCGCCGCTGCCGCCGGACTCCAGCGTGATCGAGGTGGCCAGGATCTTGAGGAGGAATGCGGGTGCTGCGACGGACGTTGTGCCTGCCAGCACGCCCGCGATCGTCTCGGTCCCAAGCCCCGCGTAGCTGCTGCCAACGATTGCGTAGAGCAGCGCGAGCGCCGAGCCGCCAGCCGCGGCCAGCACGTACGGACGACATTCGGCCCGCCGCAGCACGCGTTGGAAGAACCGCAGCGATTCGATGAGCAAGAGGGCGGCCAGCCCGAACAATGCTCCAGCGGCCAGCATGGTCGCAATCGTTTTGACCTGGCTCGTATCGACAAACGCCTGTTGGACGTCGGGAAATGGCGGGCGGACGCCGCAGGCGAGGTGACCAACGATCCCGGCGACGAGCGCGGGAAAGATCACGGTGTAGTCGATCCGGCCGAGATACAAGACCTCAATCCCGAACAAGGCACCGGACACGGGAGTGCCAAACACCGCGGCGAAGCCCGCGCTGATTCCACAGATCACCAGCCGCCGACGATCCTCATCACGCAACCGCAGAATGTCGGCAAACAGACTGGTCAGCGCCGCGCCGATTTGCGCCGCCGGCCCTTCTTTGCCAACCGATCCGCCGAAGGCGAGGGTCGCGGCAGTCGCGCTGAGCTTGACCGGCGCCACCATCCAGTCCACGCGGCCGGCCCGTTGATGCACCGCAGCGATCACCGCTTCGGTTCCATGACCACGCGCGTCCGGCGCGAACGTACGGATGATCCAGACGCAGACCGGAAGCGCGAGCGGCAGCAGGACGAAGACGGGAGTCCGACCGAACGTCAGGGCCTGAGCGGCGTCGGCGGAGCGGGCGAGGAACCACAGGAAGATCCGCGTGCCAAGGCCAACGCATACACCGGCGGCGGCGCCGAGAAACGCCCACTTCAATGTGCTGATCAGCAGAGCGGTATGTTCGGTGTACCAACGACTCTCATCGGAAAGGCGAGGCGGTTCAGTTGATGAAGCGAGGCGGCGCAGTCGAGCCCATGTCTCACGAAATGGCATCGATACAAGCGTACCAGCAAATGTGAGCTCATCAGATCAGGGTGTTATTGATGGCGCGATCTCCAGTTCCACGGCAGAAACCGAGGCCGCCGGAAATTCCCAAACGGCACCGGCGCTCATTGGTTTCTCCACCGTTTTCATCACATCACCGCTATTCAAGTACGAGAGCTCGACGGTCGAATCCTCGGCGATTTCGAACACTCGTCCTCCGCGGATCGTGCTGCCGGCGACCTGAAGGGCAGCGGTAACCGACTTGGCCCGCTGCATACTGGCGACATGGAGAAACACCGTGCTGTCACGCCGGCTGGCCACGACGTCCAGACCGTCGGGAATTCCTCCGACCTTGATCGCATGCGTGCCGACGTGATGGCGATACAGCTGCATCACACGCGCAACCGGCTGCAAGTACGCGCGGCCGCTGCCCTTGGGCACCGGAATCATCACCGCGTTGTTCTGCCAGCGCGTTCCGCAGAAATCGGCGGCGGTGGCGATCTTGAGCACGTCACCGTGGCGCTGATGATTGTTGAGAATGCGGGCGTACGACACACCTGCGGCCCACGTAGACAACACGTCCCCGCGGTCGCGTCCAGGAATGGTGAAGTGGCATTCGGTCAGCGCGAGGGGGATCTGACGGCCGCCGAGGCTCTCGCGAACGCGACGGACCTTGGCGTCGTGGGTCTGCCAGGCGTCCATCAGCTGTGCCCAGGTGGCGTCCGGATCACGACGATACAGTTCACCTCGCAGCACCGGCCGCTCGCGCGAATCCGGATCGAACATGTGGTGAAACGCGAGATAGTGGACGTGCTCTCCCGCGACGTCGGCCATGCGGCCAGACCAGTCGCTGTCGCCCCACGCGATCAGGCGAATGTTCGGATCGGCCGCACGCATAGCCTTCGCGAAGTCGATCGTCTTGCGCGCCGCCGTCTCGAGGTCGAATCCGTTCTTGTCGTACGAAGTCTCGTTCCCGATCTGCCAGTGGCGGACGCCGAGCGGTGCCGCCTGTCCATGCGCCTGTCGCTCGGTGTGGCGAGGGTCGTTGCAGTACGCGACCCACGCGGCGGCTTCCTTCGCGTCGGCAGTGCGAACGCTGTCCTTCGCCTTCACGTACTGTTGCCGTCCGTCCGACTCGAAGTTGACGCAGATCAGCGGCTCGGCTCCGACCGTGCGGCACAGGCCGACGAATTCGTTCGTGCCGACCTGATTCGATTCGACGCCACCCCACAGCAGGTTGAGCATTGAAGGACGTTGGCTGCGTGGTCCGACACCTTCGCGCCACCGATAGAAGTCAACAAAAATTCCGCCCCACCGCATCATCGTCGGCGCGAGATCGCGCGTCGCCGCGACCACGTCCTCGCGCCACCGATCGGTCGCGTGGTCCCACGCAGCCTCAACTGATCCGTCGGTCGCGCCGAGCGGCTCCATGAACTGCATATAGAGGTAAGGTGACAACTCGAAGAGCGGCGCCGGATCGACAACGATGGTGGAACGTCGGCTTTCGGCCGGCACCTGCATCGGCACGCTGAACGCGCGATCCACCGCGAGACCGGCGGCAGCCATCGATGTTTCTTTAAGGAATGCGCGGCGTTTCATATCACTCATGACGCAACGCTGCCATCACTGGCACTCGCGTCGCCCGTCGAGCGGGCAGGTAACACGCCGCCAGGGCCAGCACTGCGAGTTCGGCTGCGACGCTCGTGAACAGGACCCAGTCGGCCGAATCGACGAGCGGCAGGAACCGTGAGAGCACCCGAGCCATCGCGATAGCGGCGGCGAGACCGATCGCCAAACCCATCAACACGAGCTGCAGGCCTTGCCCGAGGATCAACTGCAGCACATCGCGAGGTTGTGCACCAAGAGCCACGCGGATGCCGATCTCGCGCGTCCGTAGCGATGCGCCGAACGAGACGACACCGTACACACCAACCAGCGCGAGCATCAGACCGAGGAGGCCCATCCCGGTGGCTTGGAGTGCGCCGACTCGGAAGATCAGATATCCGAAGATGCCGGTGAGTGATTGATCCATCGTGCGGAGGTCGGCAATCGGCAGATCGGGCGCAAGATCCTTGATCTCGCGCTCGAGACGCGACGCGACGCCGGCCGGATCGCCGACCGCGCGCACGTGCAGCGTCCGCAGAGAGATATCCCGCACCAGCGGAAGATAGATGTAGGGGCGCGGCGCTTCGAAGACGAGGACGTACTTGCTGTTGCGGGCGACGCCGACAACTTCGAGCAGCGGGTCGGTGGCGTTGTAGGCGCGAAAGCGCCGGCCGATCGGATCTTGCCCGGGCCAGTACCGGGCGGCCATCGCCTCGTTGATGATCGCGAACTTGCGCGTCAGCGAGTGCTCTCGCTCGTCATCCTCGACGAACGCCCGGCCGCGCACGATCGGAATGCCCATCGTCTCGAAGTAGTTGTGGCCGATGTGATTGATGAACGATGCCGGAGGCTGCGCCGACGCCGGCAGCGGTTGCCCCTCGATGTAGATGGAGCCGCCGCCGATGAGGTAACTCATTGGCGTGGTGAACGCGACCGCGACCGACGCAACGTCAGGCCACGCCGCCACGCGGCGCTGCAACTCGTTGTAGAACTCAATCGTTCGATCCTCGTCGTACCCGATTTGCCTCGGATCGAGTCGCACTGTGATGAGGTGCTTTGCGTCAAAGCCCAGATCGACCTGCTGTGCCGAGGTCAGCGTGCGGATGAAGAGCCCGGCGACAATCAGAAGCGCGAGCGCGCCGGAAATCTGCGCGACCACCAGCAGGCGTCTGAGTCGTTGTCGATGCGAACTGTCCGACTGTCCTTTCCCGCCGTCGTGAAGGGCCGATCGCGCATCGGCTCGGGACGCGCGCCAGGCCGGCCAGAGCCCGACGACGACGCCGGTGCATATGGCGGCGGCGAGCGAGAAGAGGAACACGCTCATGTCGAAGGTAGCGTCGAAGCGGAGAGGCAGGTCGGCGCCCACGTCCAGCCGTGAGACATAGGCCGACGTGACCCACTGACCGACGACGTAGCCAACGGCACCGCCCATGCTGGACAGGAGCAGGCCTTCGACGACCATCAGCTTGACGAGTTTTCCGCGGCTGGCGCCGAGCGCCGCGCGAACCGCCATCTCGCGCTGCCGAGCCGTCGCGCGAACGAGCAGCAGGTTCGCGACGTTCGTGCATGCCAGCAGCAGCACGACGCCAGCGATCGCGAGCCCGAAGAACTGCACGAACGGAATCGCCGTCGTTACCGCACGCATCGGGATGGGCCGCGCGAGGGGTTCCGGTATGACGCGAGCGCCAAGTCCTTGATCGGTGTCGCCATGCTCACTGGCAAGCGTCGTCATCAACGCGTCGGTCGCGGCTTGCGCTTCGCTCAACCGCACGCCGGGCCTGAGCCGTGCGAACAACTGGACCGGCCGTGCCTTGCGGTTGCGATGCAGCCAGCGTTGCGCGTCCGGCATCAGCACGCCATAGTCATCAAGCGTGACGTAGCCGTCGAGCTCGACGCCCATCAGGGTGCCGCGAAAGGACTTCGAGACAACGCCGGTGATGACCGCTGCGGAGCCGTCGACGCGGACGGTCTTGCCGATGACTCCCGGGTCGCCGCCGAACGTCTTCATCCAGAACCTGTGACCGAGCACAACATGCACTGGCGAGCCCGATGGTGCGGTGAACAGCGTGCCCTGTGCGGCGGTGACGCCGAGACCCGTGAAGTAGTTGTCGCTGACGGCCGCAAACCAGAACTGCGAGGCGCGCCCGTCGGTCGAGAGCCCCCCGATGCGCAGCATTTGGGCGAAGACCGTGCTGAACGGCCCGGATCGCTCCTGGAAATCCTTCAGCGCTTCAGTCGAGAACGAGTACTGAAAACCGCCGGTGTTGTCGTCTTTCGTTTCCGCCGCGATCGCGACCAGCTGTTCGGGGTGCGGCACGGGCAACGGTCGTAATGCGGCGTTGAGCAAACCATACAGCGCGGTGTTTGCGCCAAGGCCGATCGCCAGGGTCAGGACACCGGTTGCCGTAAAGGACTGGTGCGTCCAGAGGAAGCGAATGGCGTGGCGGAGCTCATGCACTCGTGCATTGTAGCGGTTCGCGATTCGCGGTTCGCGATTCGCCGCTCGCCGAAAGGACATAGACGCCGCGCGACGGTGACGTGGCAAAACCTTCCGCGACCAGGGCGCGGTTGCCTAATCCGGCATCCGGGCGTGACAGTCCGGTGACGCGCGCCAGCTCGCCGGGAACGGTCATCGCCGCGTTCGTCAGGAAACATCGTGCGATTTCGCGGAGCGCGATCGATCGGCTGACGCGTTTCCGCAATTGATCCGGAAAGCGGCCAATCGCCAGCGTCCAGATGTAGGTGAATTTTGGCTGGTAGTGCGCGGCGCTCGGGGCCACGAGCATCGCAGCTTGCAGCTCGTCGAGCGCCCGATTGAACACTTTGCGATCCTTGATCCCGGCCTCTCCGCGTAAATCGGATGTCGCCATCTCCCACTCGTGCCGAAGGACGCGCAGAATCGCCCGAGCGGGCCGGCTCAGACGACTGGATTCCTCGCGCGGCCGCATGCTCCACACCGAATGGAAGTACGGAATCATCCGCGGCGCGATGAACATCGCACGCGCGCCGGCGAGTTTGGCGTAGTAGACATTGCCGCGGCGTATCAGGTCATCTTTGAGATGCCAGGTGTGGGATGCCTCGGGATCTTTCTGGACGTTGCGCGGCATCACGGCGTCGCGGCGGCCGCAGACGGCAACATAGAGCGATGGTCCTGGTCTCCGGGCGTCGGTCATGCACGCCGCAAACCCAACCCGCTCGATGAATCGCTCGGCATCGAACGGTGTCTCGACCTGCCGCGCTCCTTCGCGTTGCCACCGCTCGTCGCGCGAGTCTTCCGCCTCAGCCGAAATCTGTATTCGCACGAGTTCAGTTGCTTATCATATCGATTCGATGACGTTTCTCGACGGCGCCGGATCCCGTATTCGGGCCGGGTCGTCGTCGGCGCGATCGCCTGCGATATCCCCGAGCGCCGCGCGATCAAGCTTGGCGCCGCCGAAGCGCTTCGATCGGATGCGCGACTCGCCGTTCTGGTATTCTCCACCTCGCCTGTGTCGTCAGCCCTTCTGCAGATGCGGAGGATCTGCAAACGCTATCCCGGAGTCGAGGCGCTGCGTGACGCCGCGCTCGAGGTGCGCGCCGGCGAAGTGCACGTCCTGCTCGGCGAAAATGGCGCGGGCAAGTCCACGCTGATGAAGATCCTGAGCGGCGCCGTCCGCCGCGACGGCGGCGACATTCTGCTCGATGGCCACTCTGTTGACATCTCCAGTCCGGGCGCTGCGCGCAAACTCGGCATCAGCACCATCTACCAGGAGCTGAGCCTCGTGCCGCACCTCACGGTTGCGGAAAACATTTTCCTTGGGAAGGCGCCAACGAGCTGGCCCGGGATCGTCGACTGGCCGGCGATGCGGCGTGGCGCCGCGAGAACCCTCGAGTCCCTGGGCGTCTCCATCGATCCGGACGCGCCGGTGCGTACGCTGCGTCTCGCACAGCAGCAGATGGTCGAGATCGCGCGGGCGCTGACCGATGCGGCGCGCATCCTGATCATGGACGAGCCGACGTCGGCGCTCAGCCAACGCGAGGTCGCACAGCTCTTCGACACCATCGCCCGACTGACCTCGAGCGGTGTCGCCGTCGTGTACATCTCGCACCGAATGGAGGAGGTATTTCGCATCGGCCAGCGGGTGACGGTGCTGCGCGATGGCTGCCACATCGCCACCCGCGACATCGGTGGGGCGTCCGTTCCGGAGCTGGTGAAGCTGATGGCGGATCGTGAGGTCAGCGATCACTATCCACGGCGGACACACGCGCGAGGTGAAGAGCTGCTGCGCGTCAACGGCTTGGCCGGTGGCGGCCTGCATGACGTCTCGCTGGTGCTTCATCGCGGCGAAGTGCTCGGGGTTGCCGGCCTGGTGGGGGCCGGGCGCACGCGTCTCGCCCGCGCAATCATCGGCGCCGACCCCGTCGAGCGCGGCACGATCGCGATCCGAGGCCGAACGGTCGGCATTGATTCGCCGGCAAAGGCCGCGCGTGAGCACATCGGGTTCCTGCCAGAAGACCGTAAGCAGCACGGCCTCGTCCTCGGCCTGTCGGTGGAGCGCAATGTCGCGATGTCGCACCTCGACGCCTTGTCACGCTACGGCCTGATGGACCGCCGCGCGGAGCGTCGTGAGGCGGAGGACGCGATCGCGAGATTGAGCATCCGCACGCCCGATGCGTCGCAGCGCGTGCTGAATCTGAGCGGTGGGAATCAGCAGAAGGTGGTGCTGGCGAAATGGCTCGCGGCGCAGGCCGAGATCCTGATCTTCGACGAGCCGACTCGCGGTATCGATGTCGCCGCCCGCCATGACATCTACCTCCTGATCAACGCGGTGGTCGCCAACGGTGTCGGCGTGATCATGATTTCGTCGGATTTGCCGGAAGTCATTGGCATGAGCGATCGCGTGCTCGTGATGCGGGGCGGAGCCATCACGGCGGAGTTCTCATCGGAGAGCGTCACCGACGCGGCGGTCCTGCACGCGGCGCTCGGCGTGGCTTCGTGACCATCCAGCTCCAGATGCGCCCCCGGCTCAAGGCGCAGCGGTCGCGTCAGATCGGAACCTTCGCCGGTCTGGTGGCGCTTGGTCTCGTCCTGTGGGCGGCGACGCCGCACTTCCTCACGGTCTCCAACCTGCTGAACGTTCTCGAGCAGACCTCGATCAACGCAATCGTGGCCGTTGGCATGACCTTCGTGATCATTTCCGGAGGCATCGACCTGTCCGTCGGCTCCGTCGTGGCCGTAGCGGGTATCGCCCTCGCGTTGGCACTGGAGAGCGGCGTCCCAGCGCCCGCGGCGATTGTGCTGGCGCTGACGACAGGGACCGTCTGCGGCCTCGTCAACGGGCTCCTGATTACCTTCGGCCGCCTCCCGCCCTTCATCGCGACGCTCGGCATGATGAGCGTCGCCCGCGGCGCCGCATTAATGCTTGCCGAGGGCCGGCCGATTTCCGGGTTCTCGGAAGGATTTCGGGCGCTTGCGACCGCGCGTGTGCTGACGATCGTCCCGGCACCCGTACTCCTGACGGCAGCCGTCTATCTCGTCGCGCACTTTGTCCTCGTGCGCACCGTCTTCGGCCGGGCGACGTACGCGATTGGCGGCAACGAAGAAGCGGCGCGGCTGTCGGGCGTACACGTTCGCTTTCACAAGACCGCCGTGTACGGCGTCGCCGGCCTGACCAGCGCGGTCGCCGCGATTCTTTTGACAGCGCGGCTCAACTCGGCGCAGCCGACCGCAGGGACGATGTACGAGCTCGACGCCATTGCCGCCACGGTGATTGGCGGCACCAGCCTCCTCGGCGGGGAAGGGACGCTGGTCGGGGCGCTCATCGGCGCCTTGATCATGGGCGTGCTGCGTAACGGGCTCAATTTGCTGAACGTGTCGTCATTTTTTCAGCAGGTCGTCATCGGGGCCGTTATCATTGGCGCCGTCCTGATCGACATGTCACTGAAGCGCCGGCGGTAGGGAGAACTCTAATGAGGCATCTGTGGGGTGGCGCACTCGTCGGTTTGCTCGCCGCGGCGATAGCCGTCTCCGCGTGCAACCGCAATAACGCGGCCACGACCAGTGGAGCCCCGCGTGTGGCGTTCGTGATGAAGACGCTGAACCATCCCTTCTTTCTGGATATGCAGCGCGGGGCGCAAGAGGCAGCCCAGCGCGCAGGGCTGGACCTGGTCGTGCAAGCGGCCGAGCGCGAGATCGATGTCGAGAAGCAGATGCAGATCATCGAGAACTTGCTTCAGACCTCAATCAAGGTATTGATTGTCACGCCGAGCGGATCGCGTGAGATTGCCTCGGCGATCGTGAAGGCGAATCGCGCCGGCGTCCCGGTCGTCGTCGTCGATACCCGTGTTGATCCGAAAGCCATGACCGACAACAACTTGAGGATCGAATCGTTCATCGGGTCGGACAATTACGAGGGTGGACGGATGGCTGGCGACTATCTCGCAAAGATCGCCGGCGGGAAAGCGCGGATTGGAGTGCTGGAAGGTATCCCCGGCCACGAGACCGGCGACTCCCGCCTGCGTGGCTTCCGCGATGCGATCCAGCCGCACGCCGGCATGACGATCGTCGCGAGCCAGCCTGCCAATTGGGAGCGTGATCAGGGATTCACCGTCTTTCAGAACATGCTGCAGGCGCACGCCGACATCGACGCCCTTTTCGCGTGCAGCGATCTGATGGCGCTTGGCGCGGTCGAGGCCATTGCCGCCGCCGGACGCACCAACCGGATCCGCGTCGTCGGATTCGATGCGCTGGACGATGCCCGGAAGGCGATCGCGGCGGGGACGATGGCGGCGTCGGTCGCGCAATCGCCGCGCGACATGGGACGAATCGCCGTCGAGAGCGCCGCGAAACTCCTTCACGGCGAGGGGGTGCCACCAGACCAGAAGGTGCCGCTGGCACTGGTCACCAAGACCCAATAGCCGCACATGCCAAAGCTCAACATCGGACTGATTGGAGTCGGCCGACTCGGTCGCGTCTACGCGCGCGACCTGTCGACACGCATCGCTTGTACTCGGCTCACCGCGATCGCTGACACGGACGGCGCGGCGCTCGACCGCGTGCGCGTCGAGTTCGACGTCCCGCACGCGTACTCCGACTCGGCGGATCTGTTGCGCGACGCTTCGGTCGATGCCATCGTGATCGTGACGCCGACGAACACGCATCGCGAGGTCGCCATGGCGGCCGCGGCGGCTCGCAAGCCGATCTTCTGCGAGAAGCCTCCGTCGATTTCGCTGGATGACGCGCTGGCGATGCGGACGTCAGTCGAGCAGTCGGGAGTCTTCTTTCAACTCGGCTTCATGCGGAGGTTCGACAGCGGCTACGCTGCTGCGAAGGCGAGAATCGATGACGGCGCCATCGGAGATGCCGTCCTCTTCAAGTCCACCTCGCGTGACCCCTATCCGCCAGCGTTGTCGTACGCCGACCCGAGGACCAGTGGCGGCCTGATCATCGATATGGGCATCCACGATTTCGATCTCGCTCGATGGTTCATGGGAGAAGTCGCAACCGTGCAGGCCATTGGCGGCGTGCTCGCCTATCCGGATTTCGCGACCATTGGCGATATCGACAATGCGGTGGTCAGCCTCACGTTCGCCACCGGACGCCTCGGCGTCGTGGATCTCACACGGAATGGCATCTATGGCTACGACATTTCGACCGAACTGCTCGGGACGCAGGGCACGCTGCGAATCGGCTATCTGCGCGAGACGCCGGTGATGGCCATGACGCGCGCGGGCGTCGTCCACGACACTGTGCCGTACTTCATGGAACGTTTTCGTGACGCCTACACGGCACAGTTGGAGAACTTTGCCCGCAACGTGCTGGACGGCCGGGAACCGCCGATTACGCTTGATGACGGTCTCCAGGCGTTGAGGATCGCCGTCGCCGCCACACGAGCGCGCGAAACCGGCCACTCGGTGGAGATCGCGTCGGTTCCTGGTGGGGCAAACGACCGGCTGAAGTGACCGGCAAACACGTCTGCATGTTCAGACGCTGACGAAAAGACTCTGTGTTATGTCACCGATGACTCACGGAAGACCGCTCCTGCTGACCGAATTTTTACTGACGCCTACAGCACCATGGCGCTCGTAGTATTTCTGAGGGGGATCAACGTCGGTGGTCACAGGGCTTTTCGGCCGAGCGTGCTCGCGAAGCAACTCGAACACCTCGATGTCGTCAACATCGGGGCAGCGGGCACTCTCGTGATTCGGCGCGCCGTCACCCGGGCGAGGCTTCGCGCCGAATTGCAGCGCCGGCTACCCTTTGACGCCGAGATCTTCATCTGCCAAGGCCGGGAGATCGTCGGGCTCGTCTCTCAGAACTTCTTTGACGGATATCCGGTCCGACCCGACGTCGTTCGTTTCGTCAGCGTCCTGTCTCGACGTACGCGCGTCGTCCCTCAGCTGCCCGTGAGCCTGCCTTCCCGCGGCACGTGGCTGTTGAGAGTTCTGGCGCGCGACGATCGGTTCGTGGTCGGCGTATACCGGCGGCACATGAAAGTCATCGGTTGTCTCGGTGCGCTGGATTGGGTGTTCGGAGTTCCTGTTACCACGCGTAGCTGGACTACAATGACCGCCGTCGCTGAGATGTGTCGGACGACGGCACGACCCAGACGTCAAGCTGGGAGCGGTTCCAAATCGACTGCGACAGGGCGAACGGGTGTGCGAGTGAGCCCACGCGAGCGGCGCGGGGCGTGTGGGGCCCCGCGTGCGCCCGCCTACGCCAAAGGCTCCGGCGAGTAGTCTTCGATACATTCGTTACGCTGTTGAAGTACCCTCTTCCCGCACACCGAGGAGGAACCCGTGAAACGCCTCGCCCTGATCCTGACGCTCGTTGCCCTGACCGGCGCCGCCTGGACCGCTCTCGAGCCCTACCGCACCAAACACCCGGCATCCGGCAAGGAGATCACGATTCCCGGCCGGAACGGCGCCGACGCCCTTCTGGTCAGCGGCTGGAAAACGACGCCCGCCGGTCGGCAGCTCCCGTCGGGCGACATGATCCTCAGCGGCCAGGTGAGTCCCGACGGCAAGCTCTTTGCCTTCACAAATACCGGCTACACGCATCACGCTCTTCACATCATCGATCTCGCAACCGAGAAGGAGATTGCGACGTTCCAGATGGAGCAGGCATGGAGCGGGCTCGCGTTTTCCCCGAAGGGCGACCGGATTTACGTGTCGAACGGCGCCGCCTACAAGGCGAGCGACATTCAGACCTTCGATCGCTGGGACAACGGCGGCTGGAAGGAAGCGCGGGTCGGTTACACGTTGTACGGCGCGGTCAAAGAGCAGACCGCGGTGGCATGGCTGGGCACGTCACCCGACGGGACGCTCCTCTATGCGCTCAACAACTCCGACCAGCAGCTCTACATCCTCGAGACGCGCGGCGGGCGAGCGGTCGCGAAGCTCCACGTCGGCGATCATCCGATTTCTGCCCGACTCTCGAAAGACGGCAAGACGCTGTATGTCGCGAACCTCGGCGCAGCGAACGTTGCCATCGTCGACGTGAGCGATTCAAGTCAGCCAAAGGTTGCAGGAGCGCTCCCGACCGATCCGCATCCGAACGATGTCGCCGTGACGACGGACGGCCGTCTCTTTGTTTCGTGCGGCAACACCAACAACGTTATCGTGTTCGACCTGAAGTCCAGGCAGCGGCTCGAAGTCATCAGCACCGCGCTCGGTCCGAAGGCGCCGGCTGGAAGCACGCCCAATTCGCTCGCCCTGTCGCCTGACGGGAAGCGGCTCTACGTCGCGAACGCCGACAACAACTCGGTGTCGGTGATCAATGTCGAGGATCGCGAAAAAAGCCAGCCTCTCGGATTTCTGCCGACCGGCTGGTATCCGACGTTGGTCGCGACCAGCGCCGACGGCAAGCGCGTGATTGTCGGAAGTGGGAAGGGGAATGGGACAGGCCCGACGCTGGTCAGGCGGCCGATCGACGAGACGGCGCCCGCTCCCAGCTTCCAGCATCACGGCAACCAGCTGAATGGGCTGATCTCGTTCATCGACATGCCGGACGCGAGCCGGTTGTCCACCTACACGAAGCAGGTGTACGACAACGCGCGGTATCACGACACGCTGCTCCAGAATTCCGAAGCTCCAGCGATTACCGTGATTCCGGCGAAGGTCGGCGACGGCTCGCCGATCAAGCATGTCCTGTTCATCATGAAAGAGAACCGCACCTACGATCAGGTGTTCGGCGATCTGAAACAGGGCAATGGCGACCCGAGCCTGACGCTGTTCGGCCGCGACGTCACCCCGAACCAGCACGCGCTGGCCGAGCAGTTCGTGCTGCTCGACAACCTGTATTGCAGCGGCGAAGTGTCGCAGGACGGGCAGCCGTGGACGACCTCGGCCTACGCGACCGATTTCACGCAGCGTGCGTGGACGTTGAGCTATTCGAAGCACGGCGCCCTCATCACCGGCGGCGGAATCTCCGAACAATCCACGCCCTACATCTGGGAGCTCGCCAAGCAGCACGGTCTCAAGGTGATGACTTTCGGCATGGGCAACCGCCGCGGCGTCGCCGAGGTCCGCAGCACGCGGTTCGAGCAGCGCTATCTCGATCCGCAGATGGAGCAGCGGGCTCCCGGAGAGGAAGCACCGCGCGTGCGCGACTTCATGCGCGGCGAGCGTTTCGTCGAAGAGTTCGAGGACATGGACCGCAAAGGCACGGTGCCGAACTTCATGTTCATGGCACTCGGCGAGAACCACACGCAGGGAACCACGCCGGGCGCCTACACGCCGAAAGCGCAGGTCGCCTCGAACGACGTCGCGGTCGGCAAGATTGTCGAGGCGATCACCAGGAGCCGCGTCTGGCCGGAGTTCGCGATTTTCATCATCGAAGACGACGCGCAGAACGGGCCGGATCACGTGGACTCTCATCGAACCGCCGGTCTCGTCATCAGTCCCTACGTCAAGCGCGGCTACGTCGACAGCGAGATGTATTCGACGGTCAGCATGCTGCGGACGGTGGAGCTGCTGCTCGGCCTGCCGCCGATGACGCAGCACGACGCCGCGGCGGCGCCGATGGTGAATAGCTTCATGGGCAGGCCGGATCTCTCCGGCTTCACCGCAGTGCAGGCGCGGACCGATCTGATGACGAGAAACCCACCGCAGGGCTACGGTGCGGCCATCTCCGCGCGCATGGACTTCAGCGAGCCCGACCGCGTCGACGAAGACGCGCTGAATCGCGTGTTGTGGCACAGCATCAAGGGTGTCGATGTTCCGTATCCAGCTCCGGTGCGGCGCGTGCTCGCGTCGCGCTACGGTGTCCTGACGTTCCCGCAGGGGGACGACGACGACCGCCTGCGCGAGTTGGACACTTCCGGTCGGCGGTGATCTGACAGCGGTTTCCTCCCCCACCCGCCGCATTCTCTATCGTGCACGGATTGCGACGGCCCCCCTAGTCGAATGCGAAGACTCGGAGGATTTCGTCGCAGACACTGGGCAACGGCATTGCTCTCCTCGTGGAGTGGCTGAACCCAAGCGATTTGTCTACATCCTCGAGAGCGTCAACCGAAGTGCCTGCGTGCGAACTCGCGCCCCGAGCCTGTCTTCAGGTACTTTTCGAACGCCACCGCGGGCAGTTCTTCAGGCGTGGAAATCAGCGGCGCTCCCTTCACGATCGTGGGAGTGCTACCCGCGACATTTCGCGTCACGTTCCCGCAACAGACGGCCCCTGGCGATGAACTCCGGGACATGGATGCATTCATCTCTCTGCTCAATCTGCCGTAGCCACCCGTCCAGCTGGTTCAACTCGTGAAAATGCGGGTCACCAGCTCTTACCCACTAATTCGAAACGACGAGATCAAGTCCCAAACAGTTAATCGAACCACGACGTCACGCGTCCCCTTGGCGTGGACGGACCAGACACACCGATTCGCAACGGCGTTCAGGCGGGGACAACCTAGCCCGAGCGATCGGCCAACGGGTAACGTGATGGCTCCGTCTAAGGGGAAGTGGATCTCAAGTATGCGCTCAGGCGATTGGCAAAGAACCCTGCCTTTTTCGCCACCGCCTGCGTATCGCTGGCACTCGGGATCGGCGCCAATACGGCCGCCTTCAGCGTCGTATATGCCGTCCTGCTTCGCTCGCTTCCCGTCCGAGATCCGGCATCGCTTGCGGTCGTATCGACCAAGTACACGGGCTTCCAGTACAGCCTGTCGTATCCCGCGTACACCTATCTGCGCGATCACGCTTCATCTCTCGACGGCCTGATTGCATTTCGGCCGCAGTCGCTGAACGTCAGCGCTGGCGGTACGACGGAACGCGTGACCGGCATGCTTGTATCCGGCAACTACTTCGACGTCCTTGGCGTCGGCATGGCGACAGGTTCGCCGATCCGAGCGGACGACGATCGGGTGCCGGCGAGCGGGGGCGCGCGGGGCCTCGTCGCCGTCCTCAGCCATCAGTACTGGAAGCGGCGGTTCAACAGCGACGCGGCGATCGTCGGATCATCCGTGCGGATCAACGGTCATCCGTTCACGATTGTCGGCGTGGCGCCGCCACGATTTCATGGGACGCGGGTGGGATCTTTGCCCGATGTGTTCGTCCCGATGATGTTCGCCGCTCACATCTTCGGTGGTCCCAACTCGCTGGCAAACCCTCGGAACAACTGGCTGCGCATCATCGCGAGAACGAAGCCGGCGACCACGCTCGCGCAGGCGCAGGCCGAGATGACCGTCGTCTTCCGTCAGTTCTACACCGATCTGATTCTTCCTCGTGCGGACACCGACATCACTCGCAGGCGGTCGCGGGAAGCACTGATCGTGCTGGAGCCGGGACGAACAGGTCTCCTGGAAATGGGAGACACGATCAAGCCGATCCTGTTTGCGCTGATGGGCCTTGTCACGCTTGTGCTGATGATCGCGTGCGTCAACGTCGCGAACCTGATGGTCGCGCGAGCGGAAAGGTCGCACCGCGAAACGGCGATCGCGATGGCGCTCGGCGCCACGCGTCGGCGGGTATGGATGCGGGGTCTGCTCGAGAGCCTCATCATCGGCGCCGGCGGCGTGATCCTCGGGCTCATGGCGGCGATCCTGATGCGCGGGCTCCTGCTGCAGCTCGTGCCGGATCGCCAGGAGCTCGATGTGTCGATGGACGCGCGGGTCTTCGGTGCCTCGGTCGCGCTCGGACTGGTGACGGCAATCGTGCTGACATTCCTCACAGCGCGCCAAAGTTTGCGCGTAGGGGTGATTCGCGCGCTCAAGGGAGAGGATATTGCCGCGAAGCTGTGGGTTCGCAAGGGGCTCATCGTTGGGCAGCTCGCTCTATCGGTCGTTGTCCTCGTGGTGGCCGCCCTCTTCACGGAGACGGTCAACAGGCTGCGCCTCGTCGATCCAGGGTTTGAGCACGACCGCGTGTTGATCGCGTCAACCGCCACCGATGGCTACACGGCAGAACAGCAGAAGGCGTTCTACGCGCGGCTGCTCGACGATGTGCGGAGCCTCCCCGGCGTCGTTTCGGCTGCCCTCGCGAACGACGCACCGCTCGACGTGAACACCGGATGGAACATCGTCGTGCAGCGCGACCCGTCAGGACCACCGCGGCAGGCCGGTGCGTCGGT
>JBKPNQ010000022.1:0-5518 GCA_046732715.1 Acidobacteriota bacterium
GCCAAGGTGTCGGACAAACTCGAGGTCATTCAGAACCTGGTGCCTCGTGTCGACGCGCTCCTCATCGGCGGCGCCATGGCGTACACGTTCTTCAAGGCACGAGGCTTACCTGTCGGCAAGTCGCTGGTCGAAGACGAACTGCTCGACTCAGCGCGAGAGGTCGAACAGCAGGCGAAGGCCCGCAATCTTCGCTTCGAGCTCCCTTCCGATCACGTCGTGGCATCGAAGATTGAAGCGGCAGCCGCAACGGAGACACTCGAGGTTGGCGATCCGAATATCGGCGACCGCATGGGGCTCGATATCGGGCCCAAGACGATCGCGCGATACCGCGAGATCATTTCCGGGGCGAAAACAGTGACGTGGAACGGACCGATGGGCGTCTTCGAAATCGATCAGTTGGCACAAGGCACGATCGCGATTGCGAAGGCGGTCGCTGACGTCAAAGGCACGACCGTGATCGGCGGCGGCGATTCAATCGCGGCGGTGGCGAAGGCTGGCGTCAGCGGCCGGATCACCCACATTTCAACCGGCGGCGGCGCCTCGCTCGAATTCCTGGGCGGCCGCAAGCTGCCCGGCGTCGTCGCGCTGGGTTAGAATTCGCCAATGCGCTGCCCCTTCATTGCCGCCAACTGGAAGATGTACAAGACCGTGCACGAAGCGGTCGCGTTCGCGAAGGAATTCCGCGCGGTGGTGAAGGACGTCACCGACGTCGAAATCGTCCTCGCACCGCCGTTCACCGCGCTTCATGCCGTCGCCGATGCGGCGCGGAATTCGAATATCGGAGTCGCGGGACAGAATCTGCACTGGACGCGCGAGGGGGCCCTCACCGGTGAAGTCAGCGCCGCGATGCTGAAAGAGGCGGGCGCGGAATACGTGATCATCGGCCACTCCGAACGTCGTCGTCTCTTTCACGAGACGGATGAGACAGTCAATCGCAAAGTGACAGCCGCGCTCGGCGAACACCTGACGCCGATCGTCTGCATCGGCGAAACGCTCACCGAGCGCGAAGGTAATGAGACCTTGCCGGTTCTCGATCGGCAGATCAAGGCAGGACTCGACGGTCTGACCGGCGATCAGATCGCGGCGCTCGTACTCGCATATGAACCTGTGTGGGCGATTGGCACCGGCCGCAACGCGACGCCGGCCCAGGCGGGCGAAGCGCATGCACACATCCGATCGCGGCTGCGGCAGTGGTTTGGCGGACATGCCGCGGATCAGTGCCACGTCATTTACGGCGGCAGCGTGAAACCGGACAACATCCACGAGCTGATCATGCTGCCGGATGTGGACGGCGCGCTCGTCGGCGGTGCCAGCCTCGACGTCCGCGCATTCGGCGAGATCGTGGCGCGAAGCCGGCAAAGCGCAGTCTAGGGTCTCACTGAAGCACGTATATCGTCGCGAGCCCTTCCCCGTCGCTAAATGGGCCGAGGCTGCGCACCCCTTCGGCTTCATCGAGCGTCATCAGAATCTGTTCGTACAACTCACGGTTCTCGCCATATCCGGCCTCGTGAATCACCACGTAACGGACATCTGCGCGCCGGAGAACGCGAAGCGAGAACGGCTCGGGAAAGCGGCGGAGATTCTGAAGCCGTTGAACGTAGCTGGGCGGGTAGAAACCGCTGTATCCATTGATCAGCGGCTTCCAATGGAAGATCGACAAATACGCGAACATCGGATCCAGCCCTGGCATTCCATCAAGTCGCGGCACCGGAAACTCCGCGACCACGCCCGGTGGCTGACGGGCTAATAGCTTGTAAACAGGCGGCCGCTCATTCGGATAGGTGGCGAGCGGAACGGTGGTGAAGTACTCGCCGAGTACGCCCGTCAACAGGAGCGCGAGCACGGCCAACCGGTGTCGCACGCGGAGGGCAGCGACAAGGGCCGAGTAGCCGAATCCTGCAAGCACCGCCAGCGCAAACACAACGAATATCCCGAGGCGTGCAGGCGCGCGAAGCCCGCGAAACGGACTCAGGTGCTGGTAAAGAAAGGAATAGGAATATCCCCCCAACCCGAGTGAGGCTTCGAACGCGAAGACACCCAAGAGGATATACATGATGACGACGCGCGATGGACGGCGCACGAGCAGGACCACAACTGCGAGCAGGAACGGAAGCGCTCCTGGAAAAAGGCGCCGTTCCATTTCACCGCGCGGCTGCCAGCGGCCATAGAACCAATTGGTCGGCAGCGTCACCAGATAATCGGCGGGACGCGCCGCAAACGTCAGCACTTCGGCGACGGGTCGCTCGCCGACGCGATCGCGCGCCAGAAGGTAAGGGCGCGCGTAGATGCCGACTAGAGCGACGGCGAGTACGGCACCGGCCGCAAGCGGAACGGCGGAGCGACGCATCGTCGTCCAGGGCTTGCCAATGTGCATCAGGAGTGAGCCGATGGCGAGCACCGTCGCCAGGAAGATGCCGTAATAGACGCTCGAGAACATCTGCAGCACCACGGCGCCGCCGCAGAGTACGCCGTCGCGCACTCGTCCGCGATCGAAGGTCCGGTGCAACGCCAGAAACGCGAGCGGGATCCACATGGTCCACTGCAGTTCCATGTGCATGATGTGTTCGAATCGATACGGAGCGAAGGCGAAGATAGCGCCAGCGAGCAGGGCTGCCCCGCGGCTGCGGGTGAGATAACGCACCAGCGCGAACATGGTCAGAGCTGAGGCAACGATGGCGCCGAGCATCATGAGGTTGTGGACCAGGACCGGCCGCACCCCGAACCAGATCAGTGGCGCCGCGACGGCTCCCTCGACGAGCATTGCGTCGGAAAAAAGCAGCGTGCGCGGCTCGGGGTAGAAAATGTTCCCGTTGAAGAGGTTCGTCGGCGAGGTGGCCAGCGCGTGCGCGATCCAGTGCAGACGCCACATGTTGAAGTAGACGTCCTGGTGCGGTACGGCGCTGTCCGCGATATGCCTGACGAGCGGCCACATCATGACGCACGTCAAGGCGATGAACGCGACAAGCGGGAACGCCCGTTCGCGTATTGAAGTGACTGAGACGTGCATGAATCGGAGCGAGAAACTCCCGAGAAATGACTTCGCGCCTGCGGGCCGATCCACAATACCATCGCATCGAGGCGCAGCCGTCAAGCCCGGTTGCCCAGCCTGCGGCTTAACTGGTAAAATCGGACGTTATGCTCTATTACCTGGTCGCGGTTCTGTACGTGCTTGCGTGTTTTCTCCTGCTTCTGGTCGTGCTTCTGCAGCAGGGCAAGGGGGGAGATATGGCGAGCGCGTTCGGAGGCGGCGGCAGCCAGACGGCATTTGGCGCGCGCGCGGGTGCGACGGTGCTGACCAAGGCAACCACCGTGCTGGGCGTGCTGTTCATGCTGGGCGCAATCGCGCTTGGTGTCATGGGCCAGCGCGGTCCAGGATCGCTGATGCGTGGCCTCGGCGGCGCGGCGCCTGCGCCGGCTGCGGCGCCGGCACCGACACCTCCAACTCCGGCGACGACACAGCCGGCGGAGCAGAAAACACCGGAACAGAAGACGCCGGAACAGAAGACGCCGGAACAGAAGGCACCAGAGCAGCCGGCACCGAAGAAGTAAGCGTGTAGCGCAGCCCTGGGGGCTGCCCACCCTCCTCGCGAAAGTGGCGGAATTGGCAGACGCACCAGCTTGAGGGGCTGGCGGTCGCAAGACCGTGGGGGTTCGAGTCCCCCCTTTCGCAAACCAATTTGGAATCGGCGGGCCCTCTGCACCCCGCCTAGCTCACTTCACTACGCTCGCGCTTCGCCAACTCGCTCCGTTCGCGGCCATCGCTCTCGATCGTACGCGAAGGCTGTATCGCCGAAGCCGAGCGGCCGTGTCCAACATTGAACAGCCCCTCTACAGCGGATCGGCGACTATGCCCGTGCGATTGGCCACTCGGCGTTCTCAGTCGTGGGACTCCAGAATGGAAATCCGCCGGAATGATAGGAGTCGAAGGAGGTCCCAATGAGGATCAGGTCCATTTCAAGGGTCTTGCTGGCTGCGAGTCCGATGGTTGTGGGCGGCATGTTGGCTTCCGGTTCGTCTGCCCTGGCCCAGTCGAACAACGGGCCCTGCTCCAACGCAACGCTCTCTGGCGATTACGGGGGCCGTTTCGCAGGAAGCATCCTCGGCACTGCTGTTGACCCGGAAAGACAGGTTACCGGCGTGACCCTGAGCCACTTCAACGGAAACGGAAGTTTCACCTCGGTGGAGCACGTCGTTTTCAGTGGCTTCCCCCCTCCACCCGGAGAAGAGTGGACACCGGCCACGGGGACCTACACCGTCAACGAGGATTGCACCGGGTCGTCCGTAACCCACTCTGCAAACTCTCCTGAAGGGCTCCCTCAGCACTTCGTGGTGGTCGACAACGGCAACAAAATCCAGAGCGTGGTCGACTTTGGCGCATTCGCGTCGATCGCCAGCAAGGTATCCGGCGCGGCCGATCCAGGCGACAAACCCTGCTCGAACCGAACGCTCTCTGGCGATTACGGATTCACCATCGCAGGTGACGTGATCCTCGGGCCTAACGGACCGACCATTCCGCTGCGGACCCTGTCCATGCAGAAATTCGATGGCAGAGGCAATATGACGGGGGTGGACCACCCCGTCCTGAACGGCGTGCCCCCGACGGAAGAGTGGAGGAAGATCTCCGGCACCTATTCTGTCAATTCGGACTGCACCGGAAGCGGCGAGATCACCTTCGGTCCCGGTGCTTCGTTGCACTTACACTTCGTGGTGGTCGACAAGGGGAGAGAGGTCGACCAGGTCGTTGACGGAAACGCGGTTACCACCGTCGGCATCAAGGTCAGGTGATGCCACCCACACCTTTGAGCCGTATAGGCCGCACGCGATAAACGCGCACAACACACCGAGGTAGATGTAAATCGCTTTGGTGCCGAGCGACACGGCGCATCGTTTTTGCCGCCTTCGTCGCCTTGCTGGTCATAGCGGGCCTGACGACCCGCGCCACGGTCACAAACACTTCGCTATTGGGCGTTCGTCTGGCTACTGATCGTGTTTTTGACCTGGGCACTTCTTGGGTTCGGCTGGTTGCGAGCCTGAATGGTTATCGTCGCAATTGCCTTCATCGCCCGTCCTGTCTCAGCTCAAACGGCTGACCCGCAATCGTCAGCACGGTCTCACGCGCCGGGCCGTCATTCGCCTGAACGAGCAGCCGAACCTTCCCCTTCCCCGTCCCGGAAGAACCCTCCGCGACGGTGACCCAGCTCACGTTGCTGCTCGCCGTCCAGGTGCAACCGGCTTCGGTCGTGACGTCGATGTCGATGTCGTCAGGACCGCGACCCGAGTGATAGTTGGTCGGCTTGATCTTGTACGAGCATGAACCTTCCTGATGCAGTGCGAAGGATTGGCCGGCGATGATGACGGTCGTACTGCGCTCGCTCCCACTGTTGGCCTGCACCAGCAGACGCACGGTTCCATTACCTGAGCCGGTGCTTCCCGCATCGACGGTGACCCAGCTCGCGTCGGTGCGCGTGGTCCACGCGCATCCGGCTCCTGCGGTGACGTTGATCGTGATCGTGTCGGG
>JBKPNQ010000023.1:0-6574 GCA_046732715.1 Acidobacteriota bacterium
ACCACACAGCGGGCATTTGGATCGACCACAAGAGGGCGGTCATCGTGTCTGTGTCAGCCGGTCGCGTCACCACGAAGACGCTGGAATCTGAAGTCGGAGCGCATCCTCGTTATTCCGGGCAGCAGGATGACGGAGGCGAGAAGAAATACGAGGAACGGCACAGCCAGCGCCTTGAGCAGTACTACGATGAGGTCATCAGTCAGGTGGGACAACCCGAGGCCCTTCTGATCTTTGGACCGGGCGAGGCCAAGCTGGAACTCAAGGAGCGTCTCAGCCGATCCAAGGTGTTTTCCGAGCGCACGGTCGACATCGAGACCGCTGACAAACTCACGGATCCGCAGGTTGTGGCGAGGGTGAAGGAGCACTTCCGGATCGATCGCTGAGCCGATGGCCTCTCCCCCTGGAAGCGTCCTACCGGCACGCCGGGGGGCACACGACGCCAGCCAGTTGGATTCGGTTTCAGGAAGCTGCCTGATTGAACAACGCGCCGGACGTTTGTATCGGCTAGCCGCGCCCGCGGCGCCGATGCGTCTTGACCATCGTCCTTGCCATCCGCATCTTGGCTGCCTGACTGTCCGCCATGTTTGCGCCCGGATCGGTCCGCATCGGCTTGCGATGTTTCTTGCCGGGCGCGTCGACCACGCCGCCGCTACGCCCTTCCGTTTTCCCGAGTGCCGCCGTGGCGACCGGGTTTCTCTTCGAACCCTTCGTCGCGCCGTCCGCGAGTTGTTCGAGCAGCTCGGCCGCGCTGTCACGCACGCTGGCGATCTGCTTGGTCAGCGCCTCGCGGTCCAGCCAGCCTTCCGCCTTCGCGTGCAACGTGTCGGCGATTCGCCCGAGCTGCTCGGCAAACGCCACGACTCGCTGCTCCATCGCGTCGGCCGTCGTCGTGCTACCGTTCGCTCGTGTTCTTCCCTTGTCGCGCTTCGCCATGCGAGCTCCATCCCGCGTTCAGCCGCCCGATGAGTGTACCGCAGCTGACAGCACTACGTTTGTCGGGCAGCCCTGACTGTTATCGTGTGGATGCTGGTGCCGTTCTCGTCTGCTCCGATCGAGACGGTTCTCGCCGATCTCGCCGCGCGCCCCGACGGTCTCACCCAGGTTGAGGCCGACCGTCAGCGACTGCGGTTCGGTCCCAATCGCAGCTCCGACACCGGAAGATCACGCCGCTCGGACTGCTGCTGAACCAGTTCCGAAGCCCGCTTGTCATCCTCTTGCTGGTTCGCGATGGCGCTCTGCCTGTTCCTGGGCGAGACAGCCGACGGGACGATCTCGCCTCAACTGTTGTTTCTGTGTGGCCCTGGGCATTGTCATGACTCGTCGGTGAGGCGGATCGATTGCGCCACGCGCTGGAACGAACGCTGGTATGCCTGATATTCGTCCTGAGGTGCGACGGCGATGCAGTAGAAGAGATTGCCATCGCGGAGCAGCGTCGTAAACACTGTGACCGCTTCTCCCCGGCCGGTCACCTCAGAGACGTTCTTCAGTGTCGTCACCAGTCCGTTGCGACCCGACAGTTTCGTGTTCTGGAAGCCACGCGCCACGCGCAAATCGGGGTTCGACTGCGCCAGAACGTCGATGAATTCCTGGGTCGCTTCCTGAAGCGAGTGAATCTCGTTGCGCGTAAAACCAATCTCCACGCCATGGGTGAAGACCGCGCGGCCCTGAACCTGACCGTAGGCACCGTCTGGCACGAACTTTACCGACGAAGCCGTCGCAATCTCGCGCCAGTTCTCGGGTACGGTGACGCGAAACAAGTTACCCTCCGTGTAGGTCTTGGACCGCGATGACGGCGGTGCCACGCGAGTGCCGATGTCGCGCGACTCAGGCGCCGGTGGTCCCGACTTGGTGGGCGCCTGCTTCCCCTGACGCGTGACCTGTTCGGTCGTGGGCGCCGGCGACATGCTCCGCAGCCGATCCTGCACGCGCGCGAATTCGCGGGAGTCGCCGGCCTGACCTTCGATGCGGAGATGCGCGGCTTCCTGCTTGATGTAGGCCTCCCGGTTCCCCGGATTGGGATGGTCGCTCAGGAACTGTGGGCCCCCGCCGCCACCCTGTTTCTCAATCGTCTGGAACATGTGCATTAGATCGAGCGGGTTGTATCCGGCGCGGGCCATCAGCTGAACGCCCAGCAGGTCGGCCTGCTTCTCGTACTCGCGACTGTAACGCAGAAAGTAGGTGCCCAGACCAAACTGCGTGCCCTGCGCGACCACCTGTCCGACGTTGCCGCCGATGATCGCTCCGGCAATCGCACCGGCGATGGCGCCAATCGCGAAGGGCTGCTGTTTGGTCGCCCCGGCCGTCCCATGTCGCAGAATTACGTGGCTGAGCTCGTGCGCCATCACGCCGGCTATTTCGCCCTCGACCCCGGCGGCCTGCATCATGCCGCGGTTGATGTACATGGGCCCGCCCGGCAGCGCAAACGCATTGATCTCGCGCACGTTGATGACTTTGAAGGAGTACTGGAACTCGTGGTGCTGCAGCTCGGGCGGCGTCACCTGCACCAGGCGCCGGCCGATGCGATCTACGAAGGACTCGATGCCGTCATCGCGCAGAAGCGGCAACTGCTGCTCGACTTCCTTCGCCGCCTGTTGGCCAAGTTCGACATCCTGTGCCGGCGTGTACTTGTTATTTGGCGGGGTGATGACGGTCTGGCCGCCAATCGCGCTCGCCGACAGCAGCACGCCGACCGTGACGACACCGAGAAGGCGAGCAACATGTGTGTTCATCGCCGCCCTCCTAAATTAGCGCTCGGCCTGAAGAGTCGCCGACTTGTTGAGCGTGAACGTGAGCAGCGTTTCTGCGGGCACGTCCTTGCCCTTGTGTTGAGCATCTGGACTCCCGCCCCGCCGGCTGCACCACCAGGACGCCGATCGCTGTGCCCTTCGCGCCACCCGCGATCGCCCCGATGATCGTGCCGAGTGCGGCTCCGCCGCCAACGCTTTCGGCCGTCGCTCTGTTCCTCGGTGTGAATTCGAGCGCATCGACCTGGTTCGCGTTGTAGCGACGCGAAACGCCAGACGCATCCTCGAAGGTAATCGTCCGCGCCGCGACGCTCACCACTCTGCCGGAGACCCGGGTTCCGTCTCTCTCAACGTGTCGGCTGACAAGATAACTGCCAGCGACACCACACCAATGCTGACCGCTGCGGCGATCACAATTCTTCTCATCAAGCACTTCCTACGGAGTCGGTGCGCGGGCATTGCCGGAGCACGGCCGACGTAAACGATAGTAGGAACAGAGTGCGAGCGTGGTCTGTACCCGATTGCACACGCGGGTCGCTACCACGGATCGAACGCTCCGAACCGGGTTGGACGCCCCGCCCGAGAACTTCACCCCTGTGAGAGGATCGGACAAGGATCGGCAGATCGACTAGTGCTCCAAGAGCACCACGGCGGCCTGGATGTGGAGGGTGGCTCCGGCGCCTGAGGGACATCTGCGAATTGTGCACAAGAGAACAGACGCCCCTCCATGGGCGGGCTCTATGCTTGTGACGATCGAGAGGAAACCGCAGTGCTTTCACTCCTGTGAAAGTCGTCAGCCATGAGCATCACGCTGACGCGCGCATCACGGAGACCGTGGACTTGCAGGTTGAGGCCGTGACCGCCGACGCGCTCGCCATCAGCGACCGCACCGGGCCGTCACGAGCCTTGACCCATTGGAGTTTCGAGCAGCTCGCCGGCCTGGCCAGCGCGCCGCCCGCTTATCTCCGGACGCTGCCCGCACCGATTGCGGCCGACGCAATCAACTACGGGCTCCTGCAGATGCGCCGGGGTATCGCCCAGGCCGGTCACGTCGCGGATTTCCTGCGCGTTCAACGATTCGGCTTTCAGCAGGGCATGTGCAAGGGCGTCGAGCGTGCCGCGGTGCGCCGCCAGCACCCGGTCGGCCTCGCGGTGGCTTTCCTCGACGATCCGCCGGACCTCGGCATCGATCAGCTCGGAAGTGGCCTCGCTGTATGGCTGATGCTGGAACGCCGGCGGCAGACCCTCGTCCTGCGGTGCGACAAAGCTGATCGGCCCGAGCGCATCGCTCATCCCCCAGCGCAAGACCATGTGCCGCGCGATCTCGGTGACCTGCTGAAGATCGTTTTCGGCACCAGTCGTGCCGACGCCATACACGAGCTTTTCGGCCGCGCGGCCTCCGAGTGCGCAGGTGATGCGCGCGCGCAGGTAGTCCTCGGCATAACTGGTTCGATCGTCGACGGGGAGTTGATACGTTGCACCGAGCGCCATGCCGCGCGGCACGATGGAGACGCGGTGCACGGGATCACTGCCGGGCGTCAGCAGCGCGAGCAGCGCGTGCCCTGCCTCGTGATAGGCCGTGCGCTCCCGATCCGCCGCGTTGAGCAGGATGTTACGCGCGGGGCCGAGGGTGATCTTCTGCAGCGCGTCGGCAAAATCCTCGGCACTGACGGCATTCTCGTCCCTGCGCGCCGCGAGGAGCGCCGCTTCGTTGACGACGTTGCGCAGCTCGGCGCCGACCAGGCCCGGCGTTTCGGCGGCGATGCGCTCCAGGGAGACGTCGGGCGCCAGGGGCACATTCTTGGTGTGCACCTTCAGAATCGCGGCCCGGCCGGCCCGGTCGGGCCGCTGGACGACGACGCGGCGGTCGAAGCGGCCCGGTCGCAACAAGGCCTGGTCGAGCACGTCAGCGCGGTTGGTCGCGGCCAGGACGATGACGCCCTCGCGGGAATCGAAACCGTCCATCTCCGTCAGAATCTGGTTCAACGTCTGCTCGCGCTCGTCGTGTCCGCCGAGCTGCACGCCGCTCCCGCGCGTGCGGCCGATGGCGTCCAGTTCATCGATGAAGATGATGGCCGGCGCCGCCTCCCGCGCCTGCTTGAACAGGTCCCGCACACGCGCGGCCCCGACGCCCACGATCATCTCGATGAACTCGGAGGCGCTGAGACTGAAAAAGGGCACGCCCGCCTGCCCGGCAATGGCCCGCGCCAGCAACGTCTTGCCCGTTCCGGGCGCCCCGATTAACAGGACGCCCTTCGGCACCTTGCCGCCGAGGCGTTGGTACTTATCCGGGTTCTTGAGGAAGTCGACGATCTCAATCAGTTCGTTCTCCGCCTCCTCAATCCCCGCGACATCGTCAAAGGTGACCTTCGGCTGCTGCTCGCTGAACCGCTTGGCGCGGCTCCGGCCGAGGCTGAACAGCCCGCCCCCGGCTCTTGCCGCAGCACGGCCGCTGATCCAGACAAAGGCGGCGATCAGCAACAACGTTGGGCCGAAGCTGACCAGCAGCTTCAACCACGATGAGGCGTTCTCGTCGATGGCCGTGATCGCCACCCCTTTGTCTGCCAGCCGTCGCTCGAGATCCTGGTCGGCGAAGATCGGTCGTTGCGTCTTGAATTCCGTCGACGTCCGAGCGTCGGGGTGATCCGGTGAGGCTGCCTGATCGGCCGGCGCTCCCGCGTTCGGGGGCGGATACGTGACCTTCGTCTTGAAGCGCCCCTGGATCGCATCGCCCACACTCGTCACGTCCTCGACATTGCCCGCGTCGACCTGCGATTTGAAGAAGGTATAGGGCACGGTGATCGAGGATGGTTCCCGGAAAAACACCCGCGTTCCCAGGTAATTGACGGTCATGAGCACGAGGAAGACGAGCCACCAGGGCTGCGGTGGCCATCGACGGGGGCTGCCGGGGACGTGCGGCGAGGGGCCGGGCTTGTTGCCGCTTGGTGCTGCCGTCGCAGGGTCAGTCGGGAGGGTCGCCATGCTTCATGTGCTCAGGTCGCGCCGACCGCGCGTGTCGCGCCCCGGTGGCGCGAATGGCGCCGAGTTGGAGTCCGGGTTTTTCAGGTCCTTCAGATCGCGATAGACGCGACGCAACTGCTCGACGGATTTCATTTTGTTCGAGATTCGCGCTGAGGGCTTCGGCGGTGACACGCCCGGCGTCGATGGTCGCGTGCCGAGTCATCGCCTGCCGAGCGCATCCTCTGCCCCCACCCGGGCGGCCTCGCCGGCGTGGCGCACATCCTCAGCTGCGCACGACCACGCGCAATCCGTCTCGGCCGTTAGCAGCGACGAACATCCATGGTGAGACTGTAGCTCTCGACCGGGTGGCTGCCTGTTCAATCCAAGACAGCCTCGCGAGCACGGATCGACTACTCTCCAGGTTCCAGTGCCGCCCCTCCATCAGCCTCGACGCTCCCTGAACCCGGTGATGTCCTCGTCGCGCCTTGGCGGCGACGACGGAGTTCGACGTCAGTATCGTGCCCGGTCCGATGGTCATCTGCCGGACTCATCAGGTTGCGACAGCGAAGGGGACGCTGGCCTCTGAACAGAACCTGCAGCTGATGGCGCAGCGCATTGGTATCGATCAACGCCTCGACGCTCTTCAGGGAACTCGCATCATGGACACCGATCGCAAGCTGGGAGATATCGCTGCAAACCTCGACGACATGTCCCACACACTCGCGGCACTCAAGGACGCGGTGGAAACGGGAGGCAGACGGAGCGAAGCAGCCATCGATGAACTGCAACGAGAGGTGGAGGAAGCCTCGGGCGCCATCGACGATGTTGTGGACCCGGAGCAGCCGGCGTAAATCCTGAATCCGCAGTCC
>JBKPNQ010000024.1:0-30823 GCA_046732715.1 Acidobacteriota bacterium
GCGGGCCGAGTGGGGCGTATCGGACAACAATCGACGCGCTCGTTATTACACGCTGACCGCGGCCGGCAAGAAGCGGTTGTCTGCCGAGCGGGCGGAATTCGAGCGGCTGGTTGGCGCGATTCAGCGAGTCCTGCAAATGGCATGAGGGGTCATGCTGAAACTCATCCGCCGCCTGAGTCCCTTCGATCCTATCGCGTACGCTGGCGTCGGGACGGTGCTGACGATGATTGCCTTGGCCGCGACGGTGGTTGCGGCGCGTCGCGCGACTCGAATCGATCCGATTGCCCCCTCCGGTGCGAATAGGGGGGATTGAGCGGATTCATGCTGAGGCTGTTCAGGCGGATTGAGTACCTGCTGCGGCAGCGCCGTCTCGATCGCGATCTGGCCGAAGAGGTGGAATTCCATCGCGCGATGGAGGCCGAGCGCCTCGCGAATGACGGCGTGGATCGCACGACGGCTCACCGGTTGAGTGTACGAGTCATGGGGAACGTGACGCTGGCGCGCGAAGATGCACGTCACGTCTGGATCGGCCAGAACTGCGACCGCGTCTGGCAGGATGTCCGCTACACGATTCGTTCGCTGCGTCGGACGAAATTCTTTGCCGCGGTTGCTGTCATGACGCTGGCGCTCGGTATTGGTTCCAACGCAGCGATGTTCAGTGTCGTCAACGCGATTCTCCTTCGGCCGTTGCCGTACGCCGACCCGGATCGCGTGGTGCTGGTCTGGACCGCCGACCCATCGCGAAGCATTCATGAAGGCTCGACATCGTTTTTGACGTTGACGGATTGGCGACGCGAGAACACCCGCCTTGCCGATCTCGCGTTCTGGCGGGAGCGCGCCGGCAACATCACCGGCTCTGGCGAGCCCGAACGGGTGGTCGGGGCGCTTGCGTCGGCAAACCTGTTCTCCCTCCTCGGCGCCAAGACCGTCATCGGCCGCACCTATACAAACGACGAGCAGCGAACACGCGAACCAATCGTGGTGCTGAGCTACCGGCTCTGGCAGCGTCGCTTCGGCGGCTCACCTGACGCCATCGGCCAGGCGATCGAAGTCGACGGACGGCGGCTTCGCATCATCGGGGTGATGCCAGACGGATTCCGCTTTCCGACGCCGGACGTTCAACACTGGGAACCAGCGACGCTGATGTCGGCGTGGAGCCCCAAGCCGGCGGTCGCGGACCGCTCCTGGAGCAATCGGCATGCGGAGATCTGGCGAGTCGTTGGACGCCTGGCGCCGGGGGCGTCAGTTCGCGCCGCGCAAATCGAGATGGACGCAATCGGCTTGCGGCTGGCCGGATCGTATCCGTCGAACGACCCTGACTTCATCGGCTACCAGACCGAAATCGTGCCGCTGCTTCAGCAGATCACCGGACGAAATCTGCAGATTGCGCTCTGGACGCTTCTCGGCTCGGTGGGCATGGTCCTGCTGATTGCGTGCGCGAACGTATCGAATCTCGTGCTGGCGCGCGGCGCATCACGGATGCGCGAGCTTGGCGTTCGTGCGGCACTCGGCGCTGGCCGCGGGCGGCTCGTTCAGCAACTCTTCATCGAAAACATCCTCATCGCCGCGATCGCCGGCGTGGTGGGTTCGCTTGGTGCGGCCGCCGCGGTGCAGATCATTGCCGCCTCGACCACACCCATTCCCAGGTTGGACGAAATTCAAGTCGATCGAGTGGTCCTCATCGCGATGGTGCTCGTATCCGTCGGGACGGGATTGCTCTTCGGAATCATCCCGGCCTGGAAGCTGTCGACGGGTCGCCCGATCGATGCCTTGAAGGAGGGCGGCTTCGACGGTCGTCCGGCCTCACGCACACGCGCTGCTCTGGTCGTCATGGAATGCGCACTCGCGGTCACCCTGATGGTGGGCGCCAGCCTGCTGATGCGCAGCCTGTTGCAGGTCCGGTCCGTGGACGCCGGGTTCGATGTCCGGAATGTGCTCGTGGCGAGAGTCCATCTGCCGATTCCGGTGTCGCCAGCGTGGAGACACCAGGAATGGGAGATGTTCGGCGAAATCGCTCGAAGACTCGCGACCCTGCCGGGCGTCCGCGGCGCCGGCGCGATCACGAACTTGATGACGTTCGAGCATCCCGAGGAAGCGATCACGATCGAGGGCCGACCGTTCATCGCCGACAAACAGAACAACATTCTGCTCAACACTGAAGATGTCACGCCCGAGTTTTTCAGGACTGTTGGCGTTCCGCTCTCGAGCGGACGGCTCTTCACGCATCAGGAGCAGAACGCACAGATTGCCATCGTGAACGAGTCGTTTGCGCGCCGATTCTTCCCTGGTGAGGATCCGCTGGGGAAGCGTTTCAAGGAAGGGGGCCCGGAAGGAAAGGACGCGTGGATCACGATCGTCGGCGTGGTCGGCGACATGCAGCGTCACGGACTCGAGACGCGTCCGATTCCGGAGTTCTTCTTTCCGAGCACCGAGCCGACCATGGACGTCGCGATCAGAACGATCGGCGACCCGGCAGCACTCGGCCCTTCCGTTCGCGAAGCGATCAGATCAGTCTATGCGAGCGCGATCGTGCTCAGGATGCAGACCATCGAGGACATGTTCGGCGACCTGACCGCCGAACGGCGCCTGCAGGCGTGGCTCATGGTCGGGTTTGCCTTGGCCGCGCTCGTTCTCTCGGCGGTCGGGATCTACGCGATTCTCCATTTCACCGTCTCACAGCGCAGCCGGGAGTTCGGCGTGCGCATCGCACTCGGTGCGACACGCCAGGATGTGTTTCGTCTGGTGGTCGGTCAGGGGCTGCGCCTTCCGGCGATCGGCGTCGCCGCTGGACTTGCCGGCGCGTTCGCCGTCTCGCGTCTGCTCGAGCATCTGCTGTTCCAGGTGAGCCCCAGCGATCCCGCGACGTTTGTCGGTGTCGGGGTCCTGTTGATGGCCGTAGCGCTCCTCGCGTGCTGGATTCCGGCCCGCCGGGCGACTCGCATTGATCCCATCGCTGCGTTGCGATGCGATTGACATTGACTGGTTGACGAGATGTCAAAGGTCTTCAGATGGATCGGCTACCTGTTGCATCAACGACGGCTCGACAGGGAGCTGGCGAGCGAAGTGGAGTTCCATCGCACCATGGCGGCCGAACACCTGGAACGGACCGGGCTGGATCCGGCGACCGCACACGCCGCGAGTGTTCGCCGGATGGGCAACGTGACGCTCGCGCGCGAGGATGCACGTGCGGTGTGGATCGCCCCGTGGCTGGAGAACGTGCAGCGCGATATCGCCTACGCACTTCGAATGCTCGTTCAACGTCCAGGGTTCACGTTGGCGATTGTTCTGGTGATGGGACTTGGCATCGGGTCCACGACGGGCGTGTTCGCGTTGCTCGATGCGCTCGTTCTGAAAGATCTTCCCGTGCGCGAGCCCGAGCGCCTCGTATACCTCGAACGACCCTCCTTTTCCTACCCCGTGTTCAGCGAATTGCGGACCCGTGGAGCACACGTGTTTGCCCGGCTCTTTGCGTGGAATATCGATCGACTGAATGTTCAGTGGACCGAGCCGCTCGAACCCACCGAAGTGCTGCTCGCGAGCGGCGACTTTTACTCGACGCTCGGCGTGAAGCCTGCCCTCGGGCGCACATTCGACGGCGCGGACGATCGCGTCGGTGGAGGCGACCATGGCCTGGTCGCGGTGATCAGCGATGCGTGCTGGAGGCGGCGTTTTTCTGCCGACCCTGGTGTCATCGGACGACAGGTGCGTGTCGAACGCCGATCGTTCACGATCGTCGGCGTGACGCCGCCGGGATTCTTTGGCGTCGCGGCCGGCCTGTCGCCGGAGATTACCGTTCCGCTGACCACGATTCAGGATCAGGAGAGGCTGCGCGCGCAGTTTGCGTCGTGGCTGCACCTGATCGGACGCCTCCGCGACGGCGTATCGCTCACCCAAGCGAACGCCGAGTTTGCGCCCATGTGGCAGGCGACTCTGCAGGCGACGACGGATCCGGGGCTGCCTCCCGATCGTCGAGCGAGGTTTCTCGGACGAAAGACCGCGCTCGCTTCTGCCCGCACCGGATTCTCACGAGTTCGCAACCAATTCCAGCAACCACTCTGGTTGCTGTTCGGCCTCGTCGGGCTGGTGCTTGGCGTGTCGTGCGCCAGCGCAGCGAATCTGCTGCTAGCGCGCGGCGTCGCCCGTCACCGCGAGATCGCGGTGCGCCTCGCGGTCGGTGCGACCCGTGGCCGCCTCCTGCGCCAGATGCTGACCGAAGCCTTCATCTGGAATGCGCTTGGCGGCGCGGCCGGCGTGTTACTGGGATGGTGGGGAGGCGATCTGCTGGTCCGGATGATGGTGACCGCGGCCGAGCCCATCACCCTTGACGTTCCGCCGGACTGGCGGGCCGTCTCGTTCGCGTTGGCGCTGACCCTGGCCACGACGACCGTTTCGGCGCTCGTCCCCGCGCTGCGCTCTACCCGCGCAGACGCCATCGGCGAGCTCAAATCGCAGGGGACCGTCGGCCGCAGCGTTCTGCGGCACTGGTCGTTCGGAAAAGCCCTCGTCGCGATCCAGGTGACCCTGACGATGTTGCTGCTGACCGGCGCGCTCCTCCTGTCACGAAGCCTGAATCGGATCCTTGCCCAGGATGCCGGCTTCAACCGAACCGGTCTGCTGATCCTCTCGACCGATCCGCTGGGCGCCGGATACTCCGGACCAAGACTGTTTGCCTTCTACGACGCATTGCTCGATCGGCTGCGACGCCTTCCCTCGGTCGAAGCCGCAAGCCTGTCCTGGTACGCGCCGATCAGCGACGATGATGGCTCGTGGACCCAGACCGTCGGCGTCGATGGCGGCGCGCCCCAAAGTGACGACGGGCGCATCGTCTACTTCAATGCCATCTCGCCCGACTATGTCCGCGCGGTTGGCATTCGCGTGGTAAGGGGGCGCGATTTCAACGATCGCGATACGGCGACCTCCGCGCGCGTGGTTATCGTCAACGAGTCGCTTGTCGGCAGGCTGTTCGGGAAAGCCGATCCGATCGGCCGGCGCCTGACCGTTGGGCTGAACGCTTCGCGGCAGGATCTCGAGATCGTCGGCGTCGTTCACGACGCAAAATATCAACGGCTCGAGGAGCCAGCGCGCGGCATTGCCTACCTCCCGTGTGCGCAGCTCGCGGAGTATCTCGCCGGCTCGAACCTCATGGCGGAAATCAGAGGCGCCGGTGACGTCGATGTGCGGCCGGTTGTGTCCCGGGAAGTGCGCGCGCTCGACGCAATCGTACCGTTCCGGCTCCAGACGATTGATGATCGCATCGCCGACTCGCTGGTCAAGGAGCGGGTGATGGCGCAGTTGGCCGGCGTGCTCGGCCTCTGCGCGCTGATCCTCGCCTGCGCCGCGGTGTATGGCCTGCTGGCCTATTCCGTGTCGCGTCGGGCCAACGAAATCGGTTTGAGGCTCGCGCTCGGAGCATCACGAGCGACGGTGTTGCGGTCTGTCCTTCGCGAGTCGGTGGCAGTGGCCGCTGCCGGGATCGTGGTCGCCACTCCCATCGCGGTTGCGCTCGGACGTTTCATCCGCACGTTGCTGTTCGAGGTGACTCCGCTCGACCCCGCATCTCTGGTCGGATCGGCATGGCTCCTGCTGACGATCGCGGCGGGAGCCGGTCTTCTTCCCGCTCGCAGAGCCTCGCGAATCGATCCCGTTCAGGCGCTCAGGATGGAGTGACTCTTCGACTCGCATGCATGCACGAGCGCTCGCTGGGGACAGCTGGAAGCTTACTGCCCGAACAATCGAAGCGTGACCTCGACGACGACGATTGCCACGGCCAACACGACAAAGAGAGCAATAAAAACCCACTTCATCATGCGGCGGAAGTAAGGATCGCCGGTTGAGGGTTCGACGGGATTGTTCGGCACTTCAGAAGGAGATTGAAAACTCTGCTGTATAAAGTTGTCGAGGTTATTTAAGGCATAATACCCGCTTATGTCGTTCTCGATGGAGAACTCAGCGGCACGTCTCGCTGCCATCGTCGCCTCGTCCGACGACGCCATCGTCAGCAAGGATCTCAACGGTCGGATCACATCGTGGAACGCCGCTGCCGAGCGGATGTTCGGGTGGACAGCTGATGAGGTCATTGGCAAGTCCATCACCATCCTCATCCCCGCCGACCGCCAGGCTGAAGAAGATTATGTACTGTCGCAGATTCGGCAGGGAAATGTCGTCGATCACTTCGAGACCGTCCGTCAGCGCAAAGACGGATCGTTATTGAATATTTCGGTGACCATCTCACCGATTCACGGTCCCGATGGCACGGTTGTCGGCGCGTCCAAGATTGCGCGAGACGTCACCGAACAGCTGCGCTTGCGTCAGGCCGCGGAAGAGGCGAGCCGACAGAAAGATGAGTTTCTTGCGACGCTCTCTCACGAGCTGAGAACACCGCTGAACACCGTCCTGGGGTACGCCGCGATGCTGGAGAAGGGGACGATGGCTCCGGACCAGCAGTCCAAGGCGATCGAGGTCATTCATCGCAATGCGCTGGTGCTCGCCGATCTTGTCAGTGAGCTGCTCGACACATCACGGATTGTGACCGGCCAGATTCGGCTGAACATCGCGCGCACCGACTTGTCATCGCTGGCAAACGAAGCCGTCGAGAACATCCGTCCCTCGGTCAGCACCAAGGGCATCGGCTTCGATGTGCGCATCGAGCCTGGCGTCGAGATTCTCGGCGATCGGGATCGGCTCCGGCAGATCATGTGGAACCTGCTCACCAACGCCGTCAAGTTCACGCCGGTCGGTGGACGCATTGGAATGCGGGTCGCGGCGGAGCGCCCGAACGCCGTCATTTCAGTGCGCGACACGGGGATCGGCGTATCACCCGATGCGCTCCCTCACATCTTCAAACGGTTCTGGCAGGCAGAGTCCGGGCAGACCCGCGAACATATCGGCCTCGGACTGGGCCTGGCCCTGGCACAGCACTTGACCGAGCTGCACGGTGGATCGATCGAAGCCAGAAGCAAGGGGGCGGGAAAGGGAGCGGAGTTTCTGGTGAGAGTGCCGATGCGAAACGCAGAGAGCGCGCCGGCTGAGGGGAAACAAGACGAGCACGACAGCGTCGGTGTTGACGCTGCCGTGCATCGAGAGCGGGAATCTACTTAACGACGAGCGTTCCCTTCATACCCGCGGCGTAGTGGCCGGGGAACGTGCACATGTAGGGATAGCTGCCCGGCTTTGCCGGAACCTTGAACGTGACCTCGACCGTTTCGCCGGGACCAGCGAGCTTGGTCGACGCGAGCACCTGCGCCTTCTTGTCCGCCGGAACGTAGTCCGTATCTTTGGCATTCATCGACGACTTGATGAACTCGTTGACGTCGGCCGCCGCCGCGAGCACCACAAAGTTGTGCGCCATCGCAATCTTGGGAATCGTTCCGGTCGACTTCAGCACGACGTGGATGGTCTCACCCGGCTTCGCCGTGATGGTCGTGGTGTTGTATTTCATGTCGTCGCCGCCGGTGAGCTCGACCGTTCTCGCACCCCCCTTGGCTGCGGCAGCCGGGGCCGCCGCCGCGGGCTTGGCTGCAGGGGTTTTAGGGGCTGTCGCCTGGGATCCAGGGACGAGGGCAACGAGCAGAGATAGAACGCACAGTAGCTGCATGTCGATAATCCTCGAAAAAGAGATCCGACGGCTGGAGGGAGTTCCGCAGTCCGCCTAGCCAGGATACAAGTGTATGCTGGCCGCTGAAGCGACACAAGCGGCGCTGTCCCAAGTCACTCCGGCGGTTCGAGTGTTTCCGGAATCCGATCCGCGCCCAGACAGCGGATCCAATATCGAACGGCGATCCGGGTTCGCGCTGGAATCCATCGGTAACCGGGCACGCCGAATAACTCACCCCGCTGAATCATCTCCCGGCGCGTTTCGGGAAACGGAGACACTCCGAACTCCATACCGCGAGTAATCGTACGCCCATTCCACGGTGGCTGCTGCCGGCTGCGGTTTTCTTCCCAGATTCCCATCCATGGGAAGTCGCGCTGCTGCCAGAGGTAGCCGAACGCCACCCGACTGGTTGGTGAATACGCACTGAAGAACGCGACCGGCCGATTCGGATCCATGAGGTGCGTCGAATAAGCGCCAGACCGTGAGCTGCCATTGAAGACGCGAAGGTCCTCGCTGCTGCCGTCGGTGCGAGGCGCGTGAGGCCAGTCGAAAATCGCGCCCTCGGCCAGGTAATCGGCGTCGCCAAACGGACGCTCGAACACTTTCGAGCGCGTGGCCGACGCCCTGAACTCGGTGATTCCGTTTTCGAGAAAGGGCGGCCCGAGGGTCACGTGTTGCGTCCATGCGACGGCGCGATCGGTTGCCGTCAGATTCTCGACGGATTCATCGACCTGGATCGTTGAACCGTTCAAACGGAGGCGGCGCTCAACTCGAAGCCTCGCTTCCATCAGCGTCGCGCTGGCGACGAGTTCCATATCTTTCGCGTCGAGGTCGTAGGTCACGATGGATGCCTCGCCGTGCGGCCGAAGTCCGGCGGCGAACTCTTCGGCAGACGGGCCACCGAAGATGTCGAGGCAGAGGTTGTGTCCCATGATGCCAGCAAGCAGGTGCGACTCCACCCCGGCGCCGTAGGCCGTGTCCCCGGAGGCCACGTAATCACCCGGTTCAATCGACGGCCACGGCGGTGTCCATAGCGGATTGACGCCACGTTGCTTGTGAAGCACTTCGGCAATGTGGCCACCGCCTTCGAGGACGGTGAGGCGGAGTTCATCATTTTCGATTGCCGCTGCCCGGCGGCCGCGGTAGAGAGTGTTGGCCGGCATGGAGCCGGTATTACGCCACAGAAGAACACAGAAAAACAGGGCGCGGACAAACAGGCCGCAGAAGAACGCAGGAGTACACGGCCAGCGCGTCACGGAAAAGCACCGATGAACACAGAAGGCTAGGAAGGGATGACCGTTTCGCAGACCGCAACATCGGCCGCGCGTTTACCGGCCTGCCTGAAAAACGGCGACACCGCGCGAACGACCGGCTTGTTATAGAGTTAGCAGCCGCCGAACTGCTCGTCGCGCGTTTGTTGCAGTAAAACGCCCCGGACTCATCGGCGGGCTCTTGATGCCGCTGTCGCCGCAGTTGTATCGTCCGGAGCAAGTCGCGGAGATTGTTTTTGGTTTTGGGTTTTTTGGTTTTAGGTTTCCGGTTTTAGGTTTGCGGTTTTAGGTTTTGCGTTTTGGGTTTGAGCTCTTCGTTTGCCGTTTACAGCGACTCCGTAACCGAGAACCCAAAAACCGCGAACCAAAGCCAAAAACAAACAACCGAAACCATAAACAGAAAACCAAAAGCACAAAACGTAGAATCGACAACAGATAGCGAGCCTTCAATGCCCCACAAATATCCCGCTCTTCATAACGCCATGTGGCCGGGACTCGTCGGCAAAGGCGGTCCGGGCGCCGAGCCGCCGATCGATCTCGACACCATGCTCGACATGACCGCGAAGGCGAAATCGGGCGGCGCGAAGTTCGAGGGGGTCGACCTCTTTCTCTTCGATCCCCACGTCAGCATCGATTCGACAGACGACGATCTCAAACGGCTGGCCGACAAGATCCGCGGCAAGGGTCTCGCCGTCGGATCGGTCGTTGCGCCGGTATGGCCGCCAACTGGGGGCGGCTCCGCCATGGGCAGCGACGAGGACCGCAAAAACTTTCTGACCCAGGTTCGCAAGGCGTGTTCGATCGCGAAGAAACTGCGTGACAACGGCATCCGCGAGTATGGCGTCGTCCGCATCGACTCGGCGGCCAGCCCGTCAGACTGGGCCAAGGATCCTGCGGGCAACACCAAGAGAATCGCCGAGACGTTCCGTCAGGCGTGCGATGTCGCGGAGCAGTTTGGCGAGCGGCTTGCGGCAGAAGGGGAGATTTGCTGGGGCGGCATGCACAGCGTCAAGCGCAATGTCGATCTGATGGAGATGGTGAACCGGCCGAAGACGCTCGGATTCCAGGCCGACATGGCGCACACGCTGCTGTTCACGATGGGCTACAACGCGCCCGATGACCGCATCTTGCCCGAGAACTTCGACTGGTCCGACACGAAGGCGCTCGATGAAGGGCTCAAGACGATGACCCGCGCCCTGCGCCCGTGGACGATCGATTTCCACGTCGCGCAGAACGACGCGACGGTCAAGGGCTCCGGCTCGCACGACAAGACCGGCCGCCACTGCCTGCCGCACGATCCAAACGGCAAGCTCGATATCGTCCGGCACGCGGGTTTCTGGCTGGAGGATGACAACGGCAAACCAACACGCGCCGTGCAACACATCTGCTGGGACGGCTGCATGTTCCCGAACGCCACGATGACGCAGCAGAAGACCTGGGACGATATCCTCGGCGTCATGGTGGCGGTGCGCGACGCGCACGGGTGGGACTGAGCCGATTGCTGAATGCTGATTGCTGAATGCTGATTGAGTTCGCCGGGAACTCAGCGGCAAGGCGTTGCGATCAGCCGGCGCGAGCGAAGGGAGCGAGCGCTGGCAGGCGCTGGGGGCGGGGCTCCAGCGCAAAGTGATAAATGGACGAGACGTGCGAGTTGGTAAGCACGAGGTTTTGCAGGCGGAGCGCTGGATGAAGAACCTCAACATCGGACTGATTGGCTATGGGTTCATGGGGCGAACGCACTCCAATGCGTTCCTGCAGGCGCCGCGGTTCTTTGATCTCGGATGTACGCCCGTGCTCAAGGCGGTCGCCGCGCGGAAAGAAGATCGCGTCAAGAAGTTTGCCGAGAATTGGGGATACGAATCGTACGACACCGACTGGCGGAACCTGGTCGCGCGCAAGGACATCGACGTCATCGACATCGCCAGCCCCAACGACACGCACCACGAGATCGCAGTCGCCGCGGCGAAGGCCGGCAAGATGGTGATGTGCGAGAAGCCGCTCGGCAGGAATGCCAAGGAAGCCGAGGAGATGGTGGCCGCGGTCGAGGAGGCCGGCGTGCCGAACACGGTCTGGTACAACTACCGCCGCGTTCCCGCCGTCACCCTGATCAAGCAGCTGCTCGACGAGGGCAAGTTCGGGCGCATTTTTCATTACCGCGCGAAGTTCCTCCAGGACTGGACCATTTCGCAAGACCTGCCGCAGGGCGGTGAGGGCCTGTGGCGGCTCGACGTCGCGGTCGCCGGCAGCGGCGTCACCGGCGATTTGCTCGCCCACAACATCGACACGGCACTGTGGTTGAACGGTCCAATTGCCGAAGTGACCGCGATGACCGAGACGTTCATCAAAGAACGCAAGCACAATCTGACCGGCAAGGTCGAGCCCGTGGGAATCGACGATGCGAGCGCGTTCCTGTGCCGGTTCGAGAACGGATCGCTGGCGATGTTCGAGGCGACGCGCTACGCGCGGGGGCACAAAGCGCTTTATACGCTGGAGATCAACGGCGAGCACGCGTCAGCGTTCTGGGATCTGCACGATCTGCATCGCATCCAGTATTTCGATCATCGCGACGAAGGCCGCGTGCGCGGCTGGCGAAGCGTGCACGTCACCGATGGCGATCATCCCTACATGAACCATTGGTGGGTGCCCGGTCTCCAGATCGGCTACGAGCACACGTTCATTCACCAGTTCGCCGATTTCGCGAGCGCTGCGATACAGGGACAGAGCATCACGCCGACGTTCCGCGACGGGCTCGCGACCGACTACGTCACCGACGCGGTGCTGAAGTCCGCCAAGAGCGGACGGTGGGAAAAAGTTTCGCAATAGCGGCTCGCAGGTCGCGGTTCGCGACTGGCAGAGTCAATACACTAAGCGGAAAGATGCATCTACGCAGCGGCCCGAGCCGAGGGCGAGGGCTGGCGGGCGCTGGGGGTGGGGCCCCAGCGCAAAGTAAGAAAAGCAGACGTGAGGTAGCGATGAATCTCGATGTTCGAACATTCCGAGGTCCCTTGACGGCAGTTGCCCTCGCGCTCGCGATCGGATCGCTCGCCGCCCAGGCCCCCCAGCCACCGCCGCAAGGACGCGGCCAGGGACGTGGCGGCGGTGGCCCGCGTGGCGCGCAGCCGCTCAACTTCGAAGATCGCACCGGGTTCCAGTCCATCTTCGACGGCACGATGAAGAACTGGGACGGCGATCCCGCCATCTGGAAGGCAGAAGGAAACGTGCTCACCGGCACGACGACCGCGGAGAATCCGCTCAAGGAAAACACCTTCGTGATCTGGCGCGGCGGCGAGCCCGGCGACTTCGAACTGAAGGTCGAGTACCGCATGAGTGCCACGAACAGCGGCATTCAATTCCGGAGCGTGCGTCTGCCTCAGGGTACGCCCGCACCCAGTCCCAACAACCCCGACGGCAAGATTGCTGGCAAGTGGGTCCTCAAGGGATATCAGGCAGACATCGACTTCGCCAATCAGTTCACCGGGATGATTTACGAGGAGCGCGGCCGCGGCTTCTTGATGGTGCGCGGGCAGGCGGTTGAGATCGGTCCTGACGGCGCCTCACGGCAGATCGGCAAACTGGAGATGAACGCCGACGAGCTGAAGAGCCTGATCAAGCCGGGCGAGTGGAATACCGTCCACCTGATCGCCCGCGGCAACACGATCATGAACATCGTCAACGGTCACGTGACGGCCTTCATCGTCGACGACGACCCGAAGGGGCGCGCGATGAAGGGACTGCTCGGCTTCCAGATCCATGTTGGGGATCCGATGAAGATCGAGTTTCGGAACATCTATCTGAAGAGCCTTTGAAAGTTAAAAGGTAGAACTTTTAACTTTTGACTTTTAACTTTACCCTGCCGTCCGCGGCGCGGCCGTGAGCTCGACCTGCTTGTACCCGCCACGGGCCTTGAAGTACAGAATCAGCCCGATGTAGCAGAAGAACATGATCGCCGGCAGCACGGCGAACTTGGCCAGCGTCTTCTGGCTGTTGCTCGTCGTGATGTCCTCGACGGTTTTCTTCTGCGCTTCGGGCAGCGTTCCCACCTTCGCTCGATCGATGGGCTGGAACGTCATCAGGTACGCACTCTGAGACGGACCGGCGACCTGGTCGTGAATGGCCGGCGCTTCGGTCCTGAGCCGGGCATCGAGCGCCTGATCCTGAATCGTCCCGAGGATCGGACCGCCGAGCACGCCCACCGAAATCATCCCGACGCCAGCAATCGCATTGATTGTCATCGCGCCGCCGCGTGGGAACTGCTCCGTTACCACCCCGAGCGTCGTCGGCCAGAAGAACGCCTTGCCGATTCCATACATCGTGCCCGCCATGAAAATGATCAGCGCCGCATCGCCGGCATTCGCGATCCAGAAGAGACCGGTTGAAGCCACCGCAGCGCATATGGCGAGCAGCCCGAGCGGAGAGAGCCGGTGAACGAGCGGACCGGCACAGAACCGCAGGATCGCCATGATCAGCGACGTGTAGAGCAAGAGATACAGGCCGCCGTACTGGCTGTACTTGGCAAGGACCGGCGTCATCAGGTTGGTAATCCAGCTGTCGACGCCAAGCTCAGTCGTGGCGAGCAGGATCATGACGAGGAGCAGGAAGACGAACATCGGCCTGCCGAAACTCTTGTAGTACGCGGCAAACGCGATCGTCGGTATGGCCGCGATGATGACCGCGGCTAACGTGGAGACGGTGCCGCTATACAGGCCCAGCGAGCCGAACACGCTGTCGAGCGCATAGACGACGAAGATCGAGACGATGAAGCAGCTGCCCCAGCCGAATTCCTTGAGCATGTCGGAGTAGCTGACGCCGGAGGCGACGCGCTCCTGGACCGGGAATTTCTGTCCGAGCATCAGGAAGCCGTAGATCGCCGTCGGAAGCAGGAACAATCCGATCTTCCATCGCCACGACGCCGCTCCGAGCGCGATCATCAGGATGCCGCCGAGCACCATGCCGCCGGGCCAGCCCGAGTGCAGCATGTTGAGATGGTGCGTCTTGCTCTTCGGATAGAGCGTCGCGGTCACCGGATTGATCACCGCTTCGACCGTGCCGTTGGCAAGCGCGAAGATGAGCGTGCCGACATACAGCTGCTGGAAGCTGTTGGCCGTCACCGTGATGATCGCCGAGATCACGTGGCCGAAGAAGGCGAACGCCATGCACCGTCCGTAGCCGATTCGATCAATGATCAGGCTGAAGAAGACGATGCTGAGCGCGAAGGGGAAGAGTCCAGCTCCCTGAATCGCGCCGACCTGCCCCTGGGTCAGGTTGAAGTCGGTCGCCCACTCGGCCACCAGGAATCCACGGACGACGAACCCGAATGCCGTCGCGATGAGTGCGACGATGCATGCGATGAACAGCCGCGTTTCCCTGGACATGCCCCCGGTCTGGTCACTCATCTGTCCTCTCCTGGCGTTTGTCCGCCTTCGCAGTTGATAGCTTCCCCGCCTCGGCGGGACAAGCTAGCGCTTGCCTTTCGTGAGGTTCTCGACGAAGAAGAGCCCACTCTTGCCGGCACAGACTATATCGAGATCGCCATCGCCGTCGATATCTATCACCGGGATTTGCATCCCTCCGCCCATGCGGCCGCCGTAGTCGAGGACATGTTTGATCCACTCGCCGGGCTGGCCTGAAACCGCAGCGTATTCATACCAATAGACGCCCAGGGGCTCCTTTTCGCCGGGGTCGCTGCCGTTGTGCGCCATGAAGCGCTTGCCGGTCACGATGTCGAGGTGGCCGTCGCCATTCAGGTCGACGATGGTTGACGCGTGCGCCTGCGACCATGACGCGTCGATGGTCCGGCGCGTGAACTGGCCGTCCTTGCCCTGCTCGAACCAGAACAGGCCGTAGTTGTGGCCGGCGCCTGCGATGACGTCGTTCCTGCCGTCGCCGTTGACGTCCATCACGTGCACGAAGCCGAGTTCGAGCAGCTTCGGCGCCGCACCCGGCGCGGCAGCGGGCTGGCCGCTGGGGGGCAGCGGCGTGTTGATCGCTTCCCAATCGGCATGAAAGATCCAGTTCCCCGCGCGCGGATCGGCCGGCGCTTCCAGCCAGCCGCGCGGCGTCAGGATGTCGGTGCGCTTGTCGCCGTTGACGTCCCCGGCGCCAATGCCGTGGCCGTAGCTCTTGTCGCTGACCTCGTGTGCGACCCACGCACCGTTCTTCACCTCGTACCAAGCCTGCGGCGTGCCGTTCTCCTGCGCGACGACCTCGTTGGCCTTGCCATCGTTGTCCATGTCGGCAAGCACGGCGAACTCGATGTTGAAGCCGCTGTGGATATCGGCTTCCTGCCAGTAGCCGTCGGCAATCGCGCTCCGGCCGGCTGGGCCGCCGAATCCGACGGTTGCACCTGCGGCTGGAGCACCCGACACGGCCGTCGTGCTCGCTGGCCGGACGCGACTCGGCACGCCGGTATGCCCCGGGTTTTTCCACCACGAGATCTTCTTGGCGAACCAGGTCACGCGGACGAGATCCGGATACCCATCGCCATTCACGTCGACCGGCAGATCGCTGAAGTTGTCGTAGTAGTTGTTCGTGAAATTCAGCTCGCGGAACTTGTGCTTCTTCCAGCCCGGAGCTTCAAACCAGTTCTCCCCAGAGACGATGTCGAGTTTGCCGTCCTTGTTGACGTCGGCGACCGCGGCCGTCTCGCTCGCGCCGTTGTCAATCAGGAGGGAACGGAACGGGAGATCGGGGGACCGGGTGGGAGAGAAGGCCAGAGACAGCCAGAAGATCGAAAGGATGGTCGATGTACGCATACGACTTGCGCTCCCGCTACCCGAGATGACGAAGTGAACCGAGTTCACAGCGAAGGAACAAAGAGAACGAAGAAGATGTTTTATTTTTCGAAAACAATATATATATCTTCGTTCGTCTCCGTTTACTTCGTTTCTTCGTTGTGAACTCCGTTACCTTCGCCTCCTCCGAGGACAAGTGACATGGCGCAAATTGGCGTAAATGCGTGGGTATGGACCTCCCCCGTGGACACGGCCGAGTTCAGCCGTCTGGCCCCGATGGTCAAGCGGATGGGATTCGATTTGATTGAGTTCGGTATCGAGAGCACGTCGGATCTCGACTACGCGCAGGCCGGGAACGTTGCCAAGGCCAACGGCCTTGGTGTGAGCGTCTGTGCGGCGATGGGCCCCGATCGCGACCTGATCCACGCCGACGACAGCATCCGCAAGAACGGCATGGACTACGTCCGCCACTGCATCGACGCCGCGAAAACCGTCGGCGCGAACAACGTGATCGGTCCGCTCTACAGCGCCGTCGGCCGCACCTGGCAGTCGACCGATGACGAGCGCAAACGCGACACCGACCTGCTCGTGCGCCAGCTCAAGGATCTCTCAACCTACGCCATCGACCGCGGCGTCGGCCTCGCGGTGGAGCCGCTCAATCGATTCGAGACCAGCTTCATGAACCTCGCCTCGCAGGCGATCGACGTCGTCGATCGGGTTGATCACCCGTCGTGCGGGATCCTGCTCGACACCTTTCACATGAACATCGAGGAGCGCTCGATCGGCGACGCCATCCGCGCCGCCGGCAAACGCGTCCGGCAGATCCACACCTGCGAGAACGATCGCGGCGCGCCAGGATCCGGCCACGTGCCGTGGCAGGAAGTCGCGAACGCGTGCCGCGACATCGGCTTCAACGGCCCGTACGTGATTGAGTCGTTCACCAACAAGGTGAAGTCGATCGCCCGCGCTGCGGCCATCTGGCGCAACTTCTCCGACACGCAGGATGCGCTGGCGGCGGATGGACTGCGTTTCCTGAGGAAACTGCTCGCATAGCGAGCCGCTCGTCGCAAGTGGCAAGTCGCGACATAGCGGTTTACTTTACCGTTAAAGTTTGCTAAAAACCGTCCTCGTCGCGGGCCCTTCGACTCGCTCGGTACATCGAGCGCTCGCTCAGGGCAGGTCTCAGCCAGTCGGCGGCTGCCGTGCGCCGCTTCCGAGGAGGATCAATGTCCAGACTCAGATCAGGATTTCTGTTTGCGCTCCTGGTCGCCGGGGCAATCCTTTTGCCTCGTGTCGCATTTACCCAGACCGTCACCGGAACTATCTCCGGCACCATCACTGACAGCCAGGGCCAGGTCGTGCCCGGCGCCACCGTCACGGTCACCGCCGAGGCGACCAACGAATCGCGCGAGGCCGTCAGCGATTCGAAGGGAGATTTTCAGGTCACCAACCTGCGGCCCGGCCGGTACACCGTCAAGGTTGCGCTTCAGAGTTTCCGCACGCTCGAGCGGAAGAACATCGTGCTCAGCGCCGGCGAGCGGCTGGCCGTCGGCAATCTCGTCCTCGAAGTCGGCGGCATTGGCGAGACCGTGGTCGTCGAGGCCAGAGGAACTCACGTCAACACTGCCGAGACGCAGCACAGCGGCCTCATCACGTCGACGCAGATCGAACAGGTGCAGGTGCTGGGACGAGACGTGACCTCGATCATGCGCCTTCTTCCCGGCGTCCGCTATGAGAACACCGTCGATTCGCTGGGCATGAGCTTCGGCACGTCTGTGCCCAACGTCGGCGGCGCCCGCCGCGACTGGAGCAACGTCATCGTCGACGGCGTCGTCGCCAACGAAGTCGGCGCCAGCAACCTCATGGCGCAACAGATCAATCTCGACGCGATTTCCGAAGTCCGAGTCCTGCTCAACTCGTATCGAGCCGAGTACGGACGCGCGGGCGGCGGCCAGGTTCAGATCGTGAGCAAGGGTGGCACCTCCACCTACCACGGGAACGTCTATCACTACCTCCGGAACGAGTCGCTCAACGCCAACAATTTCTTCAACAACCGGTCCAACATCAAGAGGCCGCGTTACCGCTTCAACACGTTCGGCGCGAATCTCGGCGGGCCGGTGCCGGGGCTGAACAAAACCGAGAAGAAGCTGTTCTTCTTCTATTCGCTGGAGGCCCCGATCGTGAATCGTCCCGGTCCCGTGCGCAACTGGACGATGCCGACGGATCGGGAGATGCAGGGCGACTTTTCGCAGACCCTCGATGCGCAGGGGCGCTTGATCTTCATTCGCGATCCGCTCGCGAGTGGAACCTGCAATGCCGTGAGCGGCGGTCCCGCGTGTTTCCCGGGCAACATCATTCCGGAGAGCCGCATCAACGCGAACGGCAAGGCGCTGCTCAACATGCTGCCGCGCGCGAACAACTTCGATCGGACCTTCACGCAAGGGCAGTTCAACTACACGACGCAGGAGAACGCCGAGAACCCGAAGATGAACAACATCGTGCGTCTGGACTGGAAGCCCACGGTACACGACAGCATCTACTTCACGTTCAAGGATTGGTACTCGGATCAGCGCGGCAGCGAGATCACCGCCGGGCCCAACAAGTGGGGCTTCTTCAACACCCACTACCTGAACACCGATCGCGGCGGCAGCGCGAACTACGCAAAGATTCTCAGCCCGACGATGGTGCTGGAGAGCGACTTCGGAATCCGTCAGCAGACCGAGCAGTTCTATCCGCTGACCGAAGCGGACTGGACCCGAATCAATCGCAACACGATTGGATTCAAGGTCGGGCAGTTTCACCCTGAGCTGAATCCGCGAAACGTCATACCGAAAGTCACGTTCAACGTTCCCAATGCACCGAACTTCACGTTCGACAACCGGCTGGTCGATCAAGGTGAAGCATGGTTGACATCGTTCCGCTCGAGCCTGACCTCGATCCACGGCAGCCATTCGTTGAAAGGCGGCTACTACTTCGAGTTGTCGCAGAACTCCGAGGGCAAGGGCGGCGTCGGTGCCGGACCGTGGGCCGGGCAGTTCAACTTCAGCACTGACACCAACAATCCGGTTGATGCGAACTACAGCTACGCGAATGCGCTGCTGGGCACGTTTCGCGATTACACCGAGATCGATGCATTCTCGGAAGTCATCGGCAAGCGCTTCATCAACGAGTTCTACGCGCAGGACACGTGGAAGGCGAGCCGGCGTCTGACGGTTGACTACGGCGTGCGCTTCCTGTGGTACACCCCGTGGTATTCGTCGCAGCCGGCCTCGGTGTTCGTTCCCGATCGGTACGATCCGGCCAAGGTACCGAGACTGTATCAGCCTGCGGTCGTCAATGGCGCGAACGTCGCGCTCGATCCGGCGACCGGCCAGACGCTGCCCAACGTCTTCGTCGGCAGCTTCGTTCCAAACACCGGTGACCGTTACAACGGCATGGTCTCGAACAGCGATCCGAATTATCCGAAGGGCTTCCGCGACAACCAGGGCATCGAGCCTGAGCCGCGGGCTGGTATCGCGTGGGATCTCGCTGGTGACGGCAAAACGGCGATCCATGCGAGCTCGGGGCTGTACCACAATCCCCACGTGAACGCGAACGGGATGGACGCGATGGCGAGAAATCCTCCGTCGCAGAACACGCCGCAGATTTTCTATGGGACGATGGACACGTTGCTGGCGGCGGGGGCCGCGGGTGCATTCTCGAATCGTCCGAGCAACGTGTTCGGGATCGAGCGCGATGCCAAGACGCCGCAGAGCTTCAACTATTCGGCCGGTGTCCAGCGCGAGCTGGGATGGGGGACAGTGCTCGACGTGACCTATTCCGGCTATCACATGAGCCACGGCGAGATGTCCACCAACATCAACGTCGTGCCTGACGAAGCCCGGTTCCTCGACGTTCACCCGGAGAACCGGAATCCGCAGACCGCGAATTCGGCGAAGGCGAACGAGTTCCTGCGGCCGTACACGGGCTATCAAGACATCACGATTCGCTCCCACTTCGGCACGGCGTACTACAACTCGATGCAGGTGCAGTTGAACCGCCGTTACATCAACGGCCTGCAGTTCGCGGTGGCGTACACGCTGGCCAAGACGATCAGCCTCGGATCGAACGGCGATCCACCACCCTACATTCCGAACCGGCCGGGCGACGCGTGGAATGTGTCGCCGTACGAATCGACGCAGCTGCACAATCTGGTTGTCAACTACACCTGGGATGTGCCGAACGGAAGCAAGTTGTGGGACAACTGGTTGACACGCGGCGCGCTCGATGGCTGGCAGATGTCAGGCGACACGGCCGTCGTCAGCGGCGATTGGTCGGGGGCGTCGACCTCGACGACCGATAACTTCGACTTCACCGGCGGAGACGCCGGAACCCGTCCGCGAATCAGCGGTGACGTGCTCTGCTCGGGCGGCGACAACTGCGATCCGACGCCGGGGAATCCGGGCAGCTATTTCAACATCTCCGCCTTCAGCCGGTTGACCGGACGCGGCGACTACGGCAACGCGCCGCGCAGCTTCTTCCGGCTGCCGAAGATCGTCAATTCGAACATGTCCTTCTTCAAGAACTTCGCGCTTGGCGGCGGCAAGCGCATTCAGTTCCGGTGGGAAATGTACAACGTGTTCAACCAGGTGAACTGGTCGACGATCAATACCACCGCGCAGTTCAACCCGGCGGGCGAGCAGGTCAACGCCAACTTCGGGAAAGCGACGGCCGCGCGCGATCCGCGGATCATGCAGGCGGCGATTCGGTTTACCTTCTAATGGCAGCGACAGCCACGTGTCGAGCTGCACGGGCTGACGGCTTAGCGCGAAGAATCGAAGAAGCGAAGAAGCGAAGGGGAACAACAAGACCACACCGGCTGGCGCCACGTGCGCCAGCCGGTCATCTGAGAGCGGCGTCCACCGCCGCCGGCCTTGCGGCTGCCTGACGCGCGAAGCGCGTTGCGGTGGACGCCAATGACAGCTTCGGATCTTCGGCCCTTCGATTGTTCCGTTTTGCCGTGGGCTCGTCTCAGCTCGATAGCATTCACCGCACCCTATCATGCGTAAAACTCTGCTTTCACTCACGCTCGTCGCACTGCTCGCCGCGCGGGCGGCAGCGCAGAATCCCAATCTAGTGGTCTATCAAGGCGACAAAGGCCCTGGCCACGGGAAACACATTGTCTTTCTCAGCGGCGATCACGAATATCGATCGGAGGAATCGCTGCCGGCGCTGGCGCGCATGCTCGCAAAGCACTACGGTTTCAAGTGCAGCGTGTTCTTCACGACCGATCCCAAGACCGGTTTCATCGAGCCGGGCAGCTCGAACGTCACGGGACTCGAAGCGCTGAAGACGGCGGATCTGCTGGTCGTGTTCCTGAGGTTCCAGGACTTCCCCGACGATCAGATGCAGCAGATCGCCGACTACCTGGCTCGCGGCGGGCCGGTCGTCGGCTTCCGGACGGCCACCCACGCGTTTCAAATCAAGCGAGCGGACGCGAAGTTCCTGAAGTACGACTGGCAGAACAAGACGGACTTTCCCGGTGGGTTCGGCCGGCAGATTCTCGGTGAGACCTGGGTCTCCCACTACGGCACGAATCACAAGCAGAGTTCACGGCTTCTGTTCGAGAAGAGCGAACTCAACCATCCAATTCTTCGCGGCGTCAAGGACGTCCACGTGCAGTCCGGCGGATACACGGCGAATCCAATCGAGGGGAGTCACGTGCTCGCACGCGGACAGATTCTTGACGGGATGACCCCCGATTCTCCGCCCGCGGCCGGCAAAGAGCAGATGCCCGTCGCCTGGTATCGAACCTACATCGATGCGTCTGGCAAGTCAGGGCGGGTCTTCACGACCACGCACGGAGCCTCAGAGGATTTGCTGAACGAGGGATTTCGGAGAATGAGCGTGAATGCGATCCTCTGGGCAGCGGGCCTGGAGAAGAACATCAAGCCCGACAACGACATCAGCTTCGTCGGCCCATTCCATCCATCAACGTTTGCATTCGGCGGATTCGTCAAAGGCGTGAAGCCCTCCGATATGGCGGGGTGGGAGTCGGCTATTCCCAAATAGGTTCTACGCGGTTCTGCTGGGTTCGTTCGGGCGAGAACGAACCCCGTGGAACCAAGAACGAACCCCGTAGAACCCTGTGGAACCTTGCAGAACCTAAACTAGAATTTGACCATGACCAAAACGCTTCGTACCGGCGCAATTTCCGCCGTTGTCGTGGCTCTGCTCTGCACGATGCCTGCGCGCGGCCGGGCAGCTGATCCGTTCGCGCTGCAAGTCGGCGATCATATCTGCATCATCGGCAACACGCTCGCCGAACGGATGCAGTACGACGGATGGCTCGAGACGCTGCTGCACGCGCGATTTCCGAAACACGATCTGGTCATCCGCAATCTGGGATTCAGCGGCGATGAAGTCGCGACGCGTCTCAGGTCAAAGAACTTTGGCTCGCCGGACGAGTGGCTCAGTGGCAAGGGTAATCCCATCGGTGGCTACCAGGAGAATCGTCTGGCCGGCACGAACACGAAGGCCGACGTCATCTTTGCATTTTTTGGCTACAACGAATCGTATGCCGGGCAGGAAGGGCTCTCGACCTTCAAACAGCAGCTTGGCGAGTGGATCGATCACACGCTCGCTCAGAAATACAACGGCAAGTCAGCGCCTCGCGTCGTGCTGTTTTCGCCAATCGCGCACGAAGACCTTCACAATCCCGATTTGCCGGACGGCAAGGAAAACAACGTGCGGCTCGAGCTGTACACGAAGGCGATGGCCGAGGTCGCCCAGTCGAAGGGGATCAGGTTCGTCGATCTCTTTACCCCGAGCCGCCAGTTGTATACGTCGGCGAAGTCCCCGCTCACCATTAACGGCGTACACCTCAATGCCGACGGAAACCACCGAATCGCCGAGGCCATCGATCGCGATCTGTTCGGGGCAGCGCCGGCCCCGCGCGAATCGTACCTGACGACGCTGCGGCAGGCCGTGCTCGACAAGAACTTCAACTGGTTCAATCGCTATCGCACGACCGACGGGTTCGCGACCTATGGTGACCGCGCGTTTCTAACGTTCATCCGCGGCAACCCGCGCGACGTCAATCCGAAGAATGTGCAGTTCTCAAAAGAAGACGTGCTGCCGACCAACTACGAGGTGCTCGAACGGGAAATCTCCGTCCTCGACGTGCTGACCGCAAATCGCGACAAGCGTATCTGGGCCATTGCCCGTGGCACCGCCGATCCAAAGGCCGCGGATCTCAAGGCGCTCGACTCCGATACGCCGCCATTCATCGATGCGAAGACGAACGAGCCGGGCAAGGGGCCGAACGGTGCGCACATCTTCGTGCCAGGCGAGGCCGCGATCCAGGAGATGACGATCGGCAACGGGCTGAAGGTCAATCTCTTTGCCTCGGAATCGGAGTTCCCCGAGCTGGTCAAGCCCGTGCAAATGGCGTTCGATACCAAGGGACGCCTGTGGGTCGCCTGCTGGAAGAACTACCCGCACTGGCAGCCGAAGACGCCGATGGACGACAAGCTCGTCATCCTCGAGGACACCAACGGCGACGGCAAAGCGGATAAGCGCACGGTGTTCGCAGGCGACTTGAACAACCCGACCGGCTTCGAGTTCTACAACGGCGGCGTGCTCGTCGCGCAGGCACCGAATCTCGTGTTTCTCAAGGACACGAATGGCGACGACAAGTACGACGTCAAGCAGATCATTCTCGGCGGCCTCGACACCGCCGACACGCACCACACGATGAACAGCTTTACGTTCGATCCGGGCGGCGCGCTCTACTTCCAGGAGGGCATCTTCCATCGCACGCAGGTCGAAACCCCGTGGGGGCCGACGGTGCGCGAAGCTGACGGCGGGGTGTTTCGCTATGAGCCGCGATCCTCGAAGTTCGAGGTCTACATCCCGATGAACTTCCCGAACCCGCACGGCCACGTGTTCGATCAGTGGGGCCGGGACATCGTCTTTGATGCCACCGGCGGTCAGCCATATTACGGTCCGTCGTTCTCGACGAAGAAGTACTACCCGGCGATGGAAACCAACAAGGCGCCTCGTCCGGGCAACGTGCGGACTCGTCCGGTCGGCGGCGCCGAGATCCTCTCGAGCCGCCACTTCCCGGAGGAAATGCAGGGCAACATCATCGTCCTCAATACGATTGGATTCAGGGGACTGCTCAATTACCACCTGAGCGAGGACGGTGCCGGGTTGAAGTGGACCGAGGCCGACCCGATGCTGCAGTCCGCTGACGAGAACTTCCGGCCGGTTGATGCCGAAGTCGGCCCTGACGGCGCGTTGTATTTCCTCGACTGGCACAACCCGTTGATCGGTCACATGCAGCACAACCTGCGCGACACCTCGCGCGATCACGATCACGGGCGTGTGTATCGCGTGACCTATCCCGGACGGCCGCTGCTCAAGCCCGCGGAGATTGCAGGCGAGCCAGTCGATCGTCTTCTCGATCTGTTGAAGGAGCCGGAAGACCGCGTCCGTTATCGCGCCAAGATCGAGCTGAGCGCGCACGACCCGAAGGAAGTGGTGGGCGCGTTGCAGACCTGGATCGGCCGCCTCGATCAGAAGGATCCGAACTACGAGCACCAGATGATGGAGGCGTTGTGGGTGCAGCAATGGAACAACCGGGTCGACGAGAAGCTGCTCAACCGGATGCTGCGATCGAACGATCCGTGGGCGCGGGCTGCGGCGACGCGGGTGTTGTGCTATTGGCGCGATCGCGTTCAGAATCCGCTGGCGCTCCTGAAGACGCAGGCCAACGACGAGCACCCGGCGGTGCGTCTGGAAGCAGTCCGTGCCGCCAGCTTCTTCAAGTCGCCTGACGCCGCGGCGGTGGCGATGACGGTCCGAGACCATCCGACTGACCGCTTCATCGACTACACGTTCGATCAGACGATGAAGACGCTGACGTCGCTCGGCAAGCCGTCGACGACGGCCGCAGCGCCAGCCGATGCGCCTCCTGCGGGACTGCTGCCGGATTTGTCCGCCGCGGCGATGCGGCGCAGCCTGCGCGATCAGGGCGTCCAGATCGTGTCGATCGGTACGATCCCGGAGCAGATGCTCTTCGACCTCAAGTGGTTCGTCGTCGAAGCCGGCAAACCAGTGCGCGTCGTCCTGACGAATACGGATGCCATGCCCCACAACCTCGTCATCGGCCAGCCCGGGTCCGTGAGTGCATTGGGCACGGAGGCCGCCACCATGACGCCGCCGACCGATCCGAACGCACGTGCGTACGTCCCGACGAACGCGAGCGTCTTGCAGGCGACAAAACTTCTGCAGCAGGGTCAGTCCGAACAGCTCAACTTCACGGCGCCGTCGAAGCCGGGTGAGTACTCGTTCCTCTGCACGTTCCCCGGTCACTGGGTGCGGATGTATGGGGTGATGCTGGTCGTTCCGAGTCTCGATCAGTTCGAGACCAAGCCAACGCCGCCGACGGATCCGGTGTCAGGCAAGCCGTTCGAGTCGCAGCGACAGCCGGTGTCGAAGTAAGCGCGCTCGTGAGCTGAATTCAGCGCCAGCCGCTGTCGAACTGCACGCGCCGACGGCCACGTCGAAGATCCGAAGAACCGAAGAATCGAAGGAAAGACAGAAAGATCACACCGGCTGGCGCCAGGGCGCCAGCCGGACACTCAGTCGGGCGTCCGCCGCCGCCGGCCTGCGGCCGGCCTGACGCGCGAAGCGCGTGGCGGCAGACGCGACCCACAGCTTCGGATCTTCGAATCTTCGGATCTTCGACGACCGCCGTGGGCTCGTGTCAGCAGCGTGACAGTGAATTACGCAATGATTCAGCTCACTTCTCGACACTGACCGCGTAGACGTGCCGCGTTCCTGATCCGAACTGACCCGTAAAGATGATCCACTTCTTGTCGGGCGTGATGTGGACGTTCGGCTCGACGCCGCCTTTGCCCGTGACGTAGTTGTGGCTGGCCATGTTGACCAGCTTCTCGCGCGTCAACGTTCCATCGGCCTGCACGCGGAAGAGATTGATCCACTGACCATTGGTCGAGTACGCGACCTGCGACGGATCGCCGCCGTCGCTGGCGAAGAGCGTGTCGTCGCGTGAGCTGTTGAAATGCACGCCCCACGCGTCGCGGTCGAGATGATAGCGAACCTCTTTGCCCGTCGCCATGTTGACGCCGGCGATCCAGAACACTTCGCTGCGCGGCGTCTGGAGATCGAACCAGACGGTCTTTCCATCCCAGCTCCACCACTCGTGGCCGTTGATCTCCATGTCCATCGAGCGCTTGTGCATGAGGCGCATCTGGGTGCCATCGGTGCGGATCGTCCACGTACGATCGAGTTCGTGCCAGGTGCCTTCATGACAGTAGAGAAGGAGGTTGGGATCGACGGGGTTGAACTGCAGGTGATTCAAGTCGCCGTACTGAAGGCCGGTTTCGCGCGAGCCGCCCGTTTTCAGGTCGGTGAAGATGAATGACTGCAGCCCGGGGTTCAGCGCCCGTGGTGCGAGCCCGTCCTCCTTCTTTACCGAGTACTGCTGATCGGGCGTGAGATCTTCCATCTTCTTGCCGGGAAACATGCGCTGGAGTTGTGGTCCGGCGACGCGCACCGGCGGCTTCGGATACTTTCCGTCGTGATCCACCGCGTTACCGTTCTTGACGACCGACAGGCTCTCGTCCGCGTTAATCAGGCCGCGAGCGTTCGGCACGTTTCGAGTCTGCTTCGTGTCCACGTTCACGGCGCTGACCGACGCGTCGCCGCGACCGCCGGCGTTGAAATAGATCTCGCGCGTCCGTCGCGCGAAGTAGCCGCCCCGCCCGCGCGCGACAATCTGCGGCGTCAGCTCCCGGCTGCCGATCTTCGCAACGTCGACCACCGCGATGCCGTTCGAGGTGTTGAACATCAACTTGTCCCCTTCCGGGGAGAACGCATTGTCGTGGAAGTACAAAGTCGACCCGCCGGCATCGTCCGTGAGACGAACCACGCGATGGCCGGTGTCGGGGTCGACCCGGTCGCGGGGTTGCGGAGTTTGTGCGACTTGAGCCGTGACGAGCGCGACTGCGGCAGCGCTGAGCCGGATCTTCATTGCCTCAATGTATCAGCGTTCGGCTGGGAGATCGCGGAGGGGACGGAGGACAGGGGACAAGATCAACACGGAGGCACGAAAGCACGGAGTGAGTCTTGTTTTTCTAATTGATATGTCTCCGCGTCTCCGCGTCTCCGTGTTGATCTTGTTCCGTGCTCTCCGTACTCTCCGCTGATCTCACTCCGCCCTCAGCGCGACGACCGGCTCAATCGCCGTCGCCCTCCGCGCGGGCAGATAACTCGCGGCCAGCGCGAACAGCAGCAGCGATCCAGACGCCAGTGCGAACGAGACCGCATCGGTCGGTGCGATGCCGAAGAGAAGCGCTGTCATCAGGCGCGCGCCGACATAACTGATCGCGACGCCCAGCACGACTCCCGCGGCAGCGAGCGTCATGCCTTCCCGGAGTACCAGCGCGATGATGTTGTTTGAGGTGGCGCCGAGCGCCATCCGAATGCCGATCTCATTCGTCCGCTGCGTCACCGACCGCGAGATGACACCGTAGAGGCCTACTGCGGCGAGCGCGAGTGTCAGCACGGCAAGTCCAGCGGTCAACAGCGTCCGCAGCCTCGGCTGCGCCGCCGCGTTCAGCACAACGTCGTCGAGCGTGCTTACTTTCGACACCACCATGGCCGGATCCACCTGCGCGATCCGCCGTTGCAGGATGGACGTCAGCGTACCCGGATCGCCGTTGGTTCTGGCGATCAGAAAGACGTTCGGCCACGGTTGCTGTACATATGGGCGGAAGATCGAATTGTCGGCTGGATGTTCAAGCCCCGAGTACTTCACATCGGCAATGACGCCGACGAGCGTCATCGTCGCATTGCTCGTCTTGCCATCCTTGAACACAGGCAGCGCGAGGGTGCGTCCGAGCGGATCGCCATCGCCGAAGAAATGCCGCGCCGCGTCCGCGCTCATGATCATCACCGGCGGATGATTTTCATCATCGGCATCGGTAAAGAACCGGCCCTTCAGCAAGCGGACGCCGAGGGCTGAGAAGTACCCGGGCGTCGCCGGGATCGCAGCGGCCTGATAGGAGAGACCCTGGTCACCTCTCAGCGTGAGGACGATGCGGCTTTCCGTTGGCGGAAGCACGGTGCCGACGCCGGCAGTGCTGACGCCAGGCAGGGTCCTCACATCGTCGATGACGCGATTGACGACGTCGATCTGCTGTGCGCTGCTGAGATCGCGATTCAGTGAAACGCTCATCGACGCCGTCACCACATGATCGACTTCAACGCCAAGGTCGGTGTTGAGCAGCTGAATCAGGCTGCGGCCGAGCAGCAGTGCGCCGACCAGTAACACGACGGAGACTGCCAGCTCGGCGACCGTCAGTGCGCGGCGGACGCGAGTTCCGCCGACATTCTGGGATGCCCCAGCGCCGCCGACGCGGAGTGCTTCAGGCCTGGTTGACTGCAACGCGGGCACAACCCCCGTCAGGATCGTCGTCAACGCAACCACCACGCATGTGAAGGCGAGGACAGACAGGTCGACGTGAACCGCGTCAAGTCGTGGAATTTCGACCGGTTTCACGCGCCGCAGGGTTTCGACCATTGCAATCGCGATCAGGATGCCGACAGCCCCACCGATCGTCGCGAGCAGTCCCGTCTCGACGACCGACTGCACGACGAGCTGGCCGCGAGAGGCCCCCAGCGCGAGGCGGACGGACATCTCCCGGGCGCGTCCGCTGTTTCGGGCGATGAGCAGGTTCATCACGTTGGCGCAGGTCACGCACAGCACGAGCGCGACGGCGGCAAACAGCAAAAGGATCGATGCGCGGACGGAGCGCACAAGCGCGTCGCGCAATCCTATGACTCTTGTGCGGAGTGCCGCATCTCCCTGATTCGCCGCGGCCAACTCGCGAGCGAGGTTGGCGCCATCCGTGCGTGCCCGATCGCCGCTGATGCCGTCCTTCAGTCGCGCGATTGCTGAAAACGAACAGCACCGCGGGCTCAGCGTGCGCACGAACCCGGCTGTCGTCCAGGCGTCTGTTTGAGGTGCAGGAAACTGGAAACCCCGATCCGCCACGCCGACGATGGTGAAAGGTAGACGACGCCAGGCGGCGCGCTGTGTACCATCGCCGCGCGAAGAGTTGAGGATGACCGAGCGGCCGATGATATCCGGTGATGCGTCAAACACACGACGCCACAGCCGCTCGCTGATAACCAGTGACGGCGCCTCGTCATCCGAACGATCGAGCCCTCTCCCTGATCTGAGGTCGCCACGCATGGTAGAGAAGAAGGAGTCGGAGACAGTCGCGAACTCGACCGCTTCCGTTCGCCCCTCCATCGAGAGCACGCCCTGATCCGTCGCGTAGAAAGCCACGGACCCGAATGACGGTGCCCCACGGAAGATGTCGAGATCGGTCAGCGGGAAATAGGCCTTCGCCGGGTCGCGAACGCCGCTGATGTTGCGCTCCGCTTCGACGAGGACTAGGCGATCGGGTTGCTGATACGGCAAGGGTCGCAGCAGGATGCCGTAGACGATGCTGAACATGCCGGTGTTGGCGCCGATGCCAAGCGCCAGCGTGAGAATGATGGCGAGAGCGAAGCCCGGCCTTCTGATCAGCGTGCGGAATGCGTAGCGGACGTCCTGCATGAGCGTGTCGCGCATGGGGGCATTCTAGCGCGACGACTTGCGGAATCCGATGAAGCTCTCTCGGACAGCCTAGGACGTCGGTCGTGCTGGGCATGTGCTGAAACAACGGAGGCGTGCAATCAGCAGCGCCTGCGGCCCGAGCGAGGCGCGACGTCGCCGAGCGAGAGGGAGCGGGGGTGGGGCCCGGCGAGCAGTGAGAAATGCAGACGGATTGGAGATCTACCCGGACGGTGATTGGAACCTGGAAGCTGACATTCCCGGCTCCCAGTTCCAGCCCCCAGCGAGCGCTGGAAGCTGGAAACTGGAAACTTACCCGATCAGAATACGAACCTCGCGCCGAGCTGAATGCGCCGCGCGCTGTTGGTGTTGCCGTTCAGGCGCCCCACCGTGGTCGCGTTGAGCAGTGCTCCGGTGTTGAAGTCGAAGTTGGCGGTGGTGTTGGTGCCCGTCCACTGGTTGTTGTTGAACGCGTTGTACAGCTCGAAGCGGAGTTGCAGTCGCTTCGTGCCGCCGACCGGGACGTTCTTGAACGCCGAGATGTCGAAGTTCCAATATCCCGGTCCGAGGTATTCGTCGCCACTCGAGTTGCCGAGCCGGTACTTATCGGACGGCGGCTTGATGCAATCGACGTTGAACTGCCGCTCGAACGTGCGATCGCCACGCGACAAGTTGGGGTCGCACACGATGTCCGGACGGCTGCCCGGTGCGTCGATGGCACCGGTTCCAGTGAGAGTGCCCGTGAGTGCGTTCGAATAGCTGTAATTGAGAGCCTGATACCTGCCGCTCGTAATTGTGGTGATGCCCGAGACCTGCCAGTTGTCCAAGAGCGCCTTGACGGCGACGTTGTCCCACTTGCGGCTTAGGTTCGGCACCTCGTACGAGTAGTTGAGAACCAGAACGTGAGGACGTAGCGACGTCTGGTCGTTTCCGCTCCGGTTGTAGTAGCGCTGCTCGATATCGCCCGTATAGAACGGGTCGATCGTCGTCAGGTTCTTATTGAAGATTTGGTAGCTGTAGGCCGCGCCCACCGAGAGCCCGTCGGATGAACGCCGCCGGTTCACAGAGAACTGAAGCGAGTGGAAGTCGCCGTAGCCGGTGAACTCGCGCTGCGTGATCGAGCTTATTCCGCGATACGGACGGAGGTAATCGTTCGGCAGCGGCTGCGTGATTCCGCCCACGACGTTGGTCGAGTCGAGGCTCGTCGGCTGATAGGCGTATCCGTACGGCTGCCCGTTGAGTGGACGTGTCACCAGCTGGTCGCGTGCCGAGTTGCCGACATAAGCCAGGTCCGCGACGAGGCGCCAGCCGATGTCGCGCTGTACCCCCGCGCTCCAGTTGTAGACAACCGGCGGGATGAAGTTGGTGATGCGTCGAACGCTCGTCGTCGTTGCGGTTAATGGGCTCGACAGCAGCTCCGGGAGCGTCGTGTAGTTCGTCGTGTAGGTCAGGAGCAGCGGCGGCAGCTCGATGAGATCGAGGATGTTGTCATCCGCGTAGCGGTCGTAGAAGACGCCGGCCCCGGCGCGGATCGAAGTCTTGCCATCTCCAGTCACATCCCACGCGAACCCGATTCGTGGCGCGATCTTGAACG
>JBKPNQ010000025.1:0-8978 GCA_046732715.1 Acidobacteriota bacterium
CTGCTTCATCGGCGCAGCCCGGGTCTAACACAGCGCGCGCGGAGCGAGCGCTCGAAGGCGTCCGTGCCGCCCAGAAGCCCTTCTGGCGCGGGATATGACGCTATAATTTAAGGATCGTGCCCGACTACAAACCCCAGACAATCGAACAGAAGTGGCAGGCTCGGTGGCGGGACGACCGCGCCTTCGAGGTCAGCGAGGACCCCGCCAAGCCGAAGTTCTACTGCCTCGAGATGTTCGCCTACCCGTCTGGCCACGCTCACGTCGGACACGTCCGCAACTACATGATCGGCGACGTCGTCGCGCGCATGAAGCGGATGCGGGGCTTCAACGTGCTGCATCCGTTCGGCTGGGACGCCTTCGGCCTCCCCGCCGAGAACGCTGCGATCAAGAACGGCACCCACCCCGAGACGTGGACGCTGGAAAACATCGCCCACATGAAGGGGCAGCTGCAGCGTCTGGGGATCAGCTACGCCTGGGAGCGCGAGATCACCACGTGCTTGCCGGACTACTACCACTGGAACCAGTGGCTGTTCCTGAAGATGCTGGAGCGCGATCTGGCATACAGGCGCCGTTCGAACGTCAACTGGTGCCCGAGCTGCAAGACGGTTCTCGCCAACGAGCAGGTGGTCGACGGCGCGTGCTGGCGTTGTGGGACTCCTGTGACGACGCGCGAGCTGGAGCAGTGGTTTTTCCGAATCACGCATTACGCCGACGAGCTGCTCGATGCGACCGAATCGCTGACCGAATGGCCCGAAAAGGTTCTGACGATGCAACAGAACTGGATCGGCAGGTCGGAGGGGGCTCGCGTGAGATTTGCGCTCGCCGAGCCGCGATTCGCGACTGGCGACTCGCGACTCGCTGAACCCCCGGAGCAAGCGAGCCGCGAAGCGCGAACCGCGAGCCGCGAAATTGAAGTCTTCACCACCCGCATCGACACGATTTATGGCGCGAACTTCATCATGCTGGCGCCGGAGCATCCGCTCGTGCAGGAGTGGAGCCGCCAACCGGGTGCCGACGAACTCCGCGCCAACCTGCAGCGGTTCCAGGCGCAGGACCGCACAGCACGGATGACCGGCGAGGTGGAGAAAGAAGGGTTCGATACCGGCCGCAAGGCAATCAATCCGTTCACGAAGAAACCGGTCCCGATCTGGGTCGCGAACTTCGTGTTGATTGAGTACGGCACGGGCGCAGTCATGGGCGTGCCCGGCCACGATCAGCGCGATTTCGAGTTTGCGAAGAAGTACAACCTGCCCATTACGGTTGTCGTTCAGCCCGCCTCCGCCGAAGGCTCTGGCGGGGCTTCGCCCGAGAAGCCGCTGTCCGCCGACAAGTTGACGGAAGCAATGCCGGGTGCAGGGAAGCTCGTGGAGTCTGCCGAGTACAACGGCCTCGACTGGGAGGAAGCGAACCACAAGATGACGGTGGACGCCGAGGCACGCGGCATCGGCGAAGGGACGGTGCAATATCGGTTGAAGGACTGGGGCATCTCGCGCCAGCGGTACTGGGGCACGCCGATACCCGTCGTCTATTGCGAGAAGTGTGGGATGGTGCCTGTGCCCTACGACGCTCTCCCCGTCTTGCTGCCGAAGATTACCGAATTCAGCGGACGCGGCGATTCTCCGCTCGCGCAGATCCCGGAGTTCGTCAACACGACATGTCCGAACTGCGATGGTCCGGCTCGACGCGAGACCGACACGATGGACACGTTCGTTGATTCATCGTGGTACTTCTATCGCTTCTGCGACCCGAAGGACGACCAGTTGCCGTTCGATCCGGAGACGGTGGGTTACTGGGGACCCGTTGATTTCTACAGCGGCGGCGTCGAGCACGCGATCCTGCACCTGATCTATTCGCGATTCTTCTCGCGCGTGTTCCGCGATCTCGGCATGACGACCATCAGCGAGCCGTTCACGCGCCTCCTGACACAGGGCATGGTGTTGAAGAACGGCCAGGTCATGTCGAAGTCAAAGGGGAACGTCGTCGATCCGGACGACATGATTCAGAAGTTCGGCGCCGATGCGCTGCGCCTCTATGTCATGTTCGTTGCGCCGCCGGAGAAGGAAATCGAATGGACGGACGCCGGCCTGGAGGGCAGCTGGCGATTTCTCGCACGGGTGTGGCGCGTGGTCGATTCTCTCGCTGAGACGATTGGCGGAGAGGGAATCCCGAGGCCTGGCGATCTGGATCTGAATGACGAGGAGCGTGCGCTGCGGCGCAAGACGCACGACACGATCCGGCGCGTTACCAGTGATCTGGATCCTCGCGTCCACCTGAACACCGCAGTCTCGGCATTGATGGAGCTGGTCAACGAGCTCTATGCGTTCTGTGCGAAGAGCGAGTGCCTGCGGATCGGACCGCAGAGCGACGACGCGGCGGCCGTCGGAGTCGTTGAGCGGGCCGCCACCGTTGCCGTCCTGAAAGAAGCGGTCGAGGCGCTCGTCCTGATGATTTCCCCGTTTACCCCGCATCTGGCGGAGGAACTGTGGGACATGCTCGGACACACGGGCGGTATCGTCGCCGCGGGATGGCCCGCGTTCGAAGAAGCCGTTGCCAAAGCGGAGGAGCTCGTCGTCCCGGTCCAGATCAATGGGAAGGTGCGAGCGCGGCTGACCGTGCCGGCGGACAGTTCTGAGGAGCGATTGCGGGAGATCGCGCTTTCGGATCCGCAGGTCGTCAAACACCTGGAAGGGAAGACGGTGCGTAAGGTCGTCGTCGCCGGCGGACGACTCGTGAGCATCGTCGCGGGTTGACCATGGGGAACAGACGCGAATTTCTGCGCCTGGCGTCGCTGATGCTTTCAGGGATGGGGATGTCGGCGTGCGGGTACTCGCTCGCAGGCCGTGGATCGTTTCTGCCGGCGTCGATCAAAGTGATCGGCATCCCGATGTTCGTGAACAACACGCCGCTCTTTGAAATCGAGAAACGGATCACGCAGAAGGTCCAGTCGGAATTCATCGGGCGCGGAAAATATACCGTTAGGCCGGACGCCAACGCCGTGGACGCACTGCTCCTTGGCGAGATTTCGTCGATCACCCTCGCGCCGGCAACCTTTACCGACGAGCGGCAGGCGTCAAAGTACGTCATCACGGCAGTGACCAAGATCGAATTCAAGGACGTGAAGGCTGACAAGGTGCTCTGGCAGAATCCCTATCTCGCGTTTCGAGAGGACTATGAAGTTTCGAACACGTCGAACGTGGCAGATCCGTCGGCATTCCTCGGCCAGGACATGAACGCGCTCGATCGCCTCGCATCCGAACTCGCCCGCACCATCGTCAGCGCCATCCTCGAGGCGTTTTAGGGATGGTTTCAACCGTGTAGCGCAGCCCTTTAGGGCTGCCGCGGTGGCAGGGCTGAAGCCCTGCGCTACAAATAGTGAAGAGGTTTTGAAACCCTCTTTAGAGACCGCGGACTGCCGACTGCCGATTTGTTGAAATGCCTACAACGTCCCCTCTAACGGCTCGCAAACTGCTCGCCCAGGGGAAGGCCGATCCTGTCTACCTTATCGTCGGCGACGACGAAGCGGAGATGTCGCGGCTCGCTGCCGACCTTTCAGCGCTCGTTGAGGATGAACTGCGTGCATTCAATCTCGAGCGGATGTACGCGACCGACCGGTCGGTGACGCCGGCGTCGATCGTCGAATCAGCGCGAACGTTTCCGATGATGGGCGACCGACGGGTCGTGATCGTCCTCCGCGCCGAGAAGATCCTGAAGCCGAAGCGTCGAGGCAAAGCCGTCGAAGAAGAGGAATTGACGGCGGAGGGTGACGAGCCGCAGGGCGATGCGGATGCGCTCGACGCGTACGTCAAGGCGCCCGAGGCTCGCACCACGCTTGCCCTCGTCGCAAGCGACGTCGATCGGACCCGACGCATTTACAAGACTCTTCAAAAGCACTCCACCATTGTCGAGTGCTGGGGGTTGAGGGGTGCGAAGGATGCACGGGTCGATCTTCGGCAGGTCGCACGCAATGCCGAAGCTCTCGTGCGACAGGCCGTCGCTGATGCCGGACAGCAGATCGACGGTGCTGCGGCGCGTCTCGTCGCCGAGCGCGCAGGCACCGACATCGCGACGCTCCGCGGGGACGTCGATCGACTGCTCCTGTATGCCGCCGGGAAACAGAAGATCGATCTCAAGGACGTTCAGGAAGTCGTCAGTGCGGAGACCGCGCAGGACGACTGGGCGGTGACGACCGCCATTCAGCGCGGCGACACGGCCGAGGCGCTCCGGCAGATCGGCCTCGCGCTGGAGTCAGGCGGCGTGCCCTACATGATCCTGGGGCAACTCGGATGGTTCGTGCGGGAGAAATTGCCGGCCGCGGACCCACGCCGGGTACCGGCGGCCGTTGAGGCGCTGTTCCGCACGGACGTGGAGCTGAAAAGCTCCGGAGGCGATCCGCGCGTGCTGCTCGAGCGGCTCGTCGTCGAGCTATGCGGCCGCTGATTTCTTGGCGACGCGGCTCGCCAGCCGCGACTTGTAACGGCCGGCCGTGTTCCGATGGATCAGCTTCTTGGCCGCCATCTTGTCGACGAGGGAGATGGTATTCCGCAGCGCATCCTTGACCTTCGCGGGATCCTCGGAATCAATCGCCGCGCGAATGTCGCGGAGGGCGCTGCGAAGACGGGTGCGCAGTTGGCGGTTGTGCTCGCGCTGTTTGACGTTCTGACGGTGCGCTTTGAGCGCGGAATCGTGACTGGCCACTCTGTAATCCTCTTACTTGCTGGTCTTCAGGAAACATGAGGCCCCGGCGCCGCCGCCGAAGACCCGTACAACCTTCGAATTATAGCATTATTACTCCGAAGGGCTTTGCCCCTCGGCCCGCCCCCAACACGCTCTCTCGCGAGCCGCTTCGTCGGCTCGCTCCGTTCGCGTGGGCTCACTCGCGCGCTCGTTCGCCAGTGTATCGAACGGGTATAATGTCTTCGATCCTGATAAAGTCTGTCGTCGTTCGGAGGAGTGCCCGTTGCCGGATTTCGAGATCAACCAAGCTGCAGACCCCACAATAGCGAGACCCGAAACTCGATACCTCGACCCGGATGATTTCGCTGACGTCCCGAGAGGCCGTTCGCGCGAAGGCTTGCCGCCGAAGTTCCGCATGCGGCATGGGTCCCACTATGTCGAGCAGTTGATGGGCGACACGCCGATTCAGTCCGTTCGCCAGATTCCGATCGATCAGGTCATCGGGCCGGACGTGACGGCCGACGTGACCGATCTCGCGGCATCGATCCGTGAGGTCGGACTGCTTCAACCCCTGCTCGTGACGTCGCGAGAGTCGTCGCGCTTCGAGCTGGTTGCCGGACGACACCGTCTGTCGGCGGCGCGGAAGGCAGGCTTGGCCGCCGTTCCGTGCCTGCTCGTGAACGCTGACGACGACGCGGCGACCAAACTCAAGGAGCACACAGGACGACGCTCCTTGGTCGAGGATCAGACTGAGCCCGCACCGCTGTCAGCCGAGGCGCTCGCCACTGCCGAAGTGCTGCGCACGGCGTTCTCGGAAATCAGCACCTCCATGCGGTTCATTGATTCGCTCGCCCCGATCGCACGGACGAACGATTCAGGCTTCCGCGCCACGATGCTCGTCAACGCGATCACCGTCGAAGCGCATCGCGCGACGACGCTCGCCGCGTCCGCGTCGCTGCTGACCCGGCGCGAGCCGGTCAAGCTCGAACCGGTTGACTGCGCGTCGTTGCTGCAGGCGATTCGATCCGAAGTGAAGGTGGAAGCGCGCCTGAAGGGCGTCACGATTGACTGGTCGGAGTCGGTCGCGCTCGCGCGCACCGTTGCCGACCCCGAAGCGCTCTCGGCAGGATGGTCGTCGCTCCTTCACGCGATGCTTGCGCTTGCCGAAGAGGGCGATCGACTCGATGTTGCGCTCGATGCGCCACGAATCAGGCCGGCGCTCATTCTGAAGGTCACGATCCGCACGGACGCACCGGCACCGAATCTGGATCGCTTTTTCGATGCAGCCTGGGTGGGGCATCCAGCCGGGCGTTGTGGCGCCATCATGCTTGCCGCCGCGCGGCAGAGTGCGCGCTTGCACGGTGGACGCCTGTCCGCAGCGACTGTTGACGATGGTCTCTCGCTGACGTTCGTCGCGCCGCAGCCGCTGGATTGATTAGTCAGCCGTTGCCTTCTTTCATCTTCCGTAGCTGACGCCGTTCGCGCTTGTCGGGAGAGCCGGCACTTTGAGGGCGCATGAACGCGCGCGCCAGGCGGTCGATGCGGCGCTGTTCGATTTCCTCGGCGGTTGGCAGCGGCGTGACGTCCTCGTAGAGACCGCGCGCGTCCTTGCGCGCCATGTGCTTGTCGGCCACCGCATACACGATCAGTTTCTGCGTCCGTCCGAGCGGGCGACTGATCTCGATTTCGTCACCGGACTTGATCTCACGGTGCGCCTTGGCAGCCTGACCGTGGACGAGCACCTTGCCAGCCTTGCAGGCCTTCTGAGCCTCCGAGCGCGTCCGAAACAGGCAGGCAACGTCGAGCCAGACGTCCAGGCGGACGGAGTCCATGGGTTAATTGTACCGAGTTCGCGGTTCGCGATTCGCCCGCCGCTGAGGCGCTGCTATGTGGTGAAAGACCTGCGACAGGAAACGTGACTAAGCGGAATGTGGTAGCGATCAGGCGGCGCGAGCGAACGAGCGAGCGCTGGCAGGCGCTGGGGGTGGGGCCCCAGCGCAAAGTAAGAAAAGCTTACCGAGCCGCTGCTTTACCCCCCTGACCCTCTGGCGGTGTATTCGTATACCGCACGATTTCCCGTCCGTCCTTGATCTCGACGACCTTGTAGACCTTCAGCGGGGCCGGGCGGCTGCCGGCTTCCTGGCGAATCTTCGAAACGTAGTTCTTGGTTTCCCGGTAAGGTGGCACGCCGTCGTACTTTTGGACCGCGGTGGGTCCGGCGTTGTAGGCCGCAAGCGCGAGTTCTTCGTTCTGCGAGTACCGATCGAGCAGACCGCGCAAGTACGCGACGCCAGCGCGAATGTTTTCAACCGGGTCGTAGGCGTTGGTGACGCCATACTGAGTGGCGGTCGCGGGCATGAGCTGCATCAACCCCATCGCGCCCTTGACCGATCGCGCCATTGGATTGAACGCCGACTCGGCGTGGATGACCGCCCGAACAAGGTCCGGGCGCACGTTATGGACGGCCGCGTGCTCGTCGATGATTGAATCGTAGACCGTCGTACGCTTGACCGTCGGGCGCGTGGTTCGGATGTCGCCCGTGGTTCCCACCGCATAGCTACGCTGGTTGCTGTCCTTCGGATGGTCGGACAGCACGAGGCTGCCCGATGGGTCTCGCCAGGAATAGATCTGGGCCTGCGCGACACACGGCGTCGCCAGCCCCAGGGCCAAGCCGGCCAGGGCGCTCCGAAGTCCCTTTGATGTCGTCAATAGCTTGAAGGTCAGCACTTTACGGTCGAGCGAACGACTCCCACAAGGCAAGCCCGATGCCCACAGTTTTCAATAACTTACGGGGATCGTATCGGTGCGAGCGTCTCGGTCCTGCACGCTCGATTACAGAATCGTGTGTGGCAGGCCTGAAGGCCTGCGCTACGAGCTACGAGCGGGTCAATCCACCGTTATTTCATTCTGTACTGCAGCCCTTTAGGGCTGCCCGTTCCGGCACGTAGGTGCAGCCCTTTAGGGCTGCCCGTTCCGGCACGTCGCCCAGCCTTTAGGGCTGCCCGTTCCGGGCACGTCGCCCAGCCTTTAGGGCTGCCCGTTCCGGGCACGTCGCGCAGCCTTTAGGGCTGCCCGTTCCGGGCACGTCGCGCAGCCCTTTAGGGCTGCCCGTTCCGGGCACGTCGCGCAGCCTTTAGGGCTGCCAGTTCCGGGCACGTCGCGCAGCCTTTAGGGCTGCCAGTTCCGGGCACGTAGTGCAGCCCTTTAGGGCTGCCCTCACGCGAGCAAAGCGCGGACCACTTCGGGCGCTTTGCCGAGGAGGTCATCAATCCTGGCGGGATCCTTCCCGCCCGCTTCGGCGAAGTCCGGGCGCCCACCGCCGCCGCCGCCGACTATCGGTGCAAGTTCCTTGACGATTCGGCCCGCCTGGAGCCGTGACGTCAGATCCTTCGTGACCGACACGACGAGCGCCACTTTGCCATCCGTCTCTGACGCGAGCACCACGACGCCGCTGCCGAGGCGATCGCGAAGCGAATCCGAGATCCCTCGCAGCGCCGCCTTCTCGAGCCCCGAGACGCGTTTCGTCACCAGCTTGATGCCGCCGACATCGATAGGTTCATCCGAAGCCGCACCTGTACCGCTCCCACCGAGCGCGACCTTCATCTTCAGCTGATCGACCTCGCGCGTGAGTCGCTTCACCTCCGACTGCAGCTTCTGAACGCTTTCGATCCCGTGCGCAGGTGTTGTCGACAGGGCTGAAACGATGTCCTCGAGCGACGATCGGTCCGCCTGTACGCGCGCGACGGATCCGGCGCCGGTGATGGCCTCGATTCGGCGGACGCCCGCCGCCACGCCGCTCTCCTCAGTGATCAGGAAGAGACCGATGTCACCCGTCGCCCGGACGTGCGTGCCGCCACAGAGCTCCATGCTGAACCCTGGAATCGACACCACACGGACGCGGTCGCCATACTTTTCGCCGAACAACGCCATGGCGCCGGCAGCAACCGCTTCTTCCGTCGAGCGGACCTCCGTCTCCACGCGAGTATTGCGATAGATCTGTTCGTTGACGATGCGTTCGATCTGCTCGATCTGTTCGCGCGAGATGGCCGCGACGTGCACGAAGTCGAAGCGCAGACGATCGGGCGCGACCAGGGAGCCGGCCTGTTTCACATGTCCGCCGAGCACCTGTCGCAGGGCCGCGTGCAGCAGGTGAGTCGCGGTGTGGTTTCGTCGAGTTGAATCACGGAGCGCCTCGTCGACGACAGCGCTGACGACGTCGCGTTCCGCGATTGATCCTTTTACGACACGGACCGCGTGCAGGCGTGGCCAGCTCGCGAATCTTGTCAATCCTTCGACGACGGCCT
>JBKPNQ010000026.1:0-4312 GCA_046732715.1 Acidobacteriota bacterium
CCGAGTACCAGCTGCTCGATAACGTCAACGCGGCCGACAACAAGAAGGACAATCACCTCGCCGGGTCGGTATACGACCTATTCGCCGCTCCGAAGGACGCCGCCCGGCCAGCCAACGAGTGGAACCAGACGCGTATCGTTGCCAAAGGGAATCACGTCGAGCACTGGTTGAACGGCAAGAAGGTCGCGTCCTACGACGTCGGCAGCGCCGACTGGGACGCAGCGATCAAGGCCAGCAAGTTCACCCCGGACAAATACCCCAACTTCGGGAAGGCGCCGAAGGGGTATCTCGGCATCCAGGGCGATCATCCCGGTACGCTCACGCTCCGCAACATCAGGATTCGCGAACTGCAGTAACGCCGAAGTAAGAGCGCGGATCACCACCCTCCATACGGCGTGCTCAGCCGAGCGATCGTACGAAGGTAATCAGCTGGCGCGAGGTCGGCGTTGAGTAAACGGAAAGCGCAGGCGTCTTCGGCTGTCGGGTCCGACGAGAACGTGTCGTGAGGCGACATCTCACTGATCTGTATTGCGTGCGCGAAGACGAAGCCGTACGGCCCGGGCAGCCTCGTCCCCACTTTGATTTCGAAGCTCCCATTCCCGGGTACATCGACCGTCAGGTTGCTTGCGCGACGGAATCGCGCGGCTCGCGCGATCGATTCCGGCCGACACGGTGACTCGCGCGTGGTACACGGCAACCGGACCGTTGTTGCGGACCGTGACCGTGATAATCGCCCTAACAGCCGTGTTGAAAGTCCGGACCGGAGTTAGGAATCAACTCGGCCATCTGCCGACCTTCGCCTTCAGTTTCTTAAGAATTGCGAGTGCCGCCTCGAGATTGTCAGCGATCAGCTTGTTATCGCTTCTATCCGCCGCTCGAATGCCGATTTTCTTGCACGGTGACTACCCTTCCGTAGGGCCAGGCGGTTAGGGGAAGTTCAATCAGTGTTTGCTCCAGGTCCACTGCCGCAACAGTCTTTCGACCGGACGCGAGCCCCTTCGCGATTAGCTCGATGCCGTCGCGACGAATCACCAAGTAGGGATTCTCCGAGTCTTTGGCATCACGAACAGATTTGTACCGTTCAGGGGCGGCCGGCCCCGATTCGTGGGTTGAGTCGTCCCGAACGGACTGAGCCGCTTTGCATGGCGCCGGTGAGCACGCTTGCCGCACCGATCCAGAAAACCACTGCGACTGCACCTATCGTTTTCGTCATTCGAGCAGTCCCCCGCGCTGCAACTATCTCAAATACGGATCGACATCATCGCTCTCGAGTACCAGACTGTCGCCGATGGCGATGGGCAAACGACGGCGGCACGCGAAGCAGGTCTCGATGTGGATAGCAACGGATGACCTGCCGCGGACGGCCGCGCAGCCCTTCTGGCGCGCGACTGAATCAGATTCTGGACGAACACCACTTCGACGAGTACATCGAAGCCCTGTGCCAGCGATTCTACGCGAAGAACGGTCGGCCACGGCTGGCCCCGACGCTACTTCCGACTGATGCTGATCGGGTATTTCGAAGACTTGGATGCGGAGCGCGCGATCGCGTGGCGCGCGGCTGATTCGTTTGCGCTGCGCGAGTTCCTCGGCTTGGGGTCGCCCAACGCCCCGCCGAACCATTCGACGATTTCCCGCACACGTCGCTTCATCGATCTCGCGACGCAACCAGGCGGTGTTCACTTGAATGCTGCAGCGGCTCGCGGACCATCAGCCGTCCTGCAGGACCCATTTCACGCATTGAACGGCGCTCGATCACGAGATACGTGATTGCGCAGGCGGCGTGAGCAAAAGGGCTTTCACCACGGGCAGCTCAGTACCGGGATGAACTTCATGGGCTCAGTTCAGCCGTCCGTCTCATTCCATGGCTTGCCCAGCATGGTTGAGCGGTAGTAGACATGCCTGTCCGATTTGATACCTATGTCCCCGGTCCGGACCGTAAAAAGATCTTGACAGGTTTTTGGAACGCGATCGGCGCGCGTCACACCGGCGCACCACGTTCTTCTGAGAATTGACGACGATTGCCTGTGCGAGCACATCGCCACCACGGAAGCCGCAGAGTCGATTCATCTGCCGTTTGCACAACAGCGCGCAAATCTGAGGCGTGACAACGCGCGTGATATATGACGGGTATACGCGAAACAACCTCTGTTCCCGAAGACCTCTCTGATCCAGACCTGATTGCCGAAGTCACCTGGCTCGCTGCATCGGAGCGAAAAGCGATCGCTGCGCTCGTATCGGCGCTCGTCGAACTCGACGTGCGTCGTTTGTATCTCGGTCAGGGCTGTTCTTCGATGTTCACCTACTGCACGCAGACGCTTCATCTGTCCGAACACGCGGCATTCAACCGGATCGAGGCTGCGCGGACGGTCCGTCGCTTTCCGATCATCTTGGATCTGCTCGCGAATGGGAGGATGCATTTCAGCGCCGTCCGCCTATTGGCGCCGCATCTGACGACCGCGAATCATGAATCCGTGCTTCGCGAGGCGTCGCACAAAAGCAAGCGCGAGATCGAGCAGATTGTTGCGCGCCTGTCTCCACGACCGGATGCTCCATCAAGCATCCGCAGGGTGCCGCAGAAGCCGGCGCCGGAGATCCCGCGCGGGCGTCTGCGATCGATGCCGCCTATATACGGCAGAATATCGAGCCGGTTGTTGCCAACGACTCCCGCACCACCGCCGAAGATCGAGCCACTCGCCCCGGGGCGATTCAAAGTGCAGTTCACGGTGGGAGAGGAAACGCATCGGAAGCTGCGCCGCGTGCAGGGCCTTCTTCGCCATCGCCTGCGAAACGGCGACGTCGCCCAGATCTTCGATCGCGCGTTGACGTTGCTTCTTGCGGACCTCGAGAAGTCAAAAATCGCGGCAACGAAACGGCCACGTTCGTCTTCGACGGCGGCTGAGTGTTCGCGACATGTGCCCTCCCAGGTTCGTCGAGGAGTCTGGGCGCGCGACGGCGGCCGTTGTCGATTTGAAGGATCAGCAGGTCGATGCACGGAGACTGGCTTGCTCGAGTTCCACCATGTCATTCCGTTTGCCCATGGCGGCCCGACAACGGTCGAGAATCTCGAGCTGCGCTGCGCGGCGCATAACCGCTACGAGGCGGAACAATTCTTCGGGTTGTTTGTGCGGGAGATCGCGGATAGCTACAGCGCTGAACACGCGACCTGATTCCTCCAGGTTGGAACACGTCTTGGCATTCGCCCGGAACGCATTCTGCCGGGACGGCCGGATCAAAATGGCCATCATGAACGCATGCACAGTACGCTCGAGGCGGAAACTTCCCGCCTGTGGTGTGTTCGTGATGCACCGCCTTCACCTGTCACGTTTGATCGTGTTCGCGTGCCTCAGTAAGATCCTTCCGCATGAACACGCACTCCATCGAACGGCCGGTGGTCAGGAGTGTCTCTCCCTGTCGTAGCTCAACATACCGGTGGGTCTTGTAGAACGCTACGCCCGCGAGCGAGGCGTCAATTTCAATGCTCGTTGCGCCGGCTGCCACTGCGTGGGCTTCAGCCCGCGCGAGGAGAGCCGAACCAAGGCCTCGCCGCGCCCAGCGACCGCGTACATACACCGACACGCCATACTTTGACCCCTCCACGCCGTAGTCGCTGGCAAAGCCGAGAACGGCGCGCCTGCCGTCGACGTCGGCGACTGCTATGAAGAAGACTTCTCCGGCGTCCATTGCTCTGCGATAGAGCTCACCTGTGATGCCTTCTTGCCAGCACTCGACGACTTCGGAGGAGTAGAAATCAGGACCGATCGACTGGATCGAGTCGCGATGTGCCACCGCGATCTCATCGACGTCCGACGGTTCCGCGCGGCGGATCTCGACCGCTCCTGTGCGTTCACCGTTCGCTGCCATTTTGGGGTACCCGATCAGCGAACCTTCGCCCGCGCTTCGGCCAGCTCTGGAAGATTCGAGTCGGCGTGACTCCACAAATCGAGAAAGCGCTGATACTCCTGTCGCGCGGCCGCCCGATCGCCTTTCTTGTCCGACAGACGCGCGAGCTGCAGCACGAGCCGCGGCTCGAGAATCGCCGTCCACTTCTGGCTGAGATCGGGTGTCAGCAGTCGACGATAAGAGTCAATCGCGGCGTCGAGATTCCCTCGCGCGGCCTGCACGCGCGCCGCGCCATCGCGGAACGGAAAACTGTTGCGCACGAGACTGGTAGACGGCGCGCCCATGCTGAAAAAGAATTTCACCGGCGGATCCGCGCTCGCGAACGCCTGCTCGGCGGCGGCAAGATCGCCTCGCGCCAGCGCGATCTCTCCCTCGACGGTGCGCACCAGCCAGGTCTCCCACGAAAGACGAG
>JBKPNQ010000027.1:0-6506 GCA_046732715.1 Acidobacteriota bacterium
ATCGAGTCGAATGGCGGGATCGCACGCACTTCCTCGCTGTCGCGGCGCAGATGATGCGACGGATCCTGGTGGAGTTCGCCCGCAACCGGCAGCGCCAGAAACGTGGTGGCGGTGCGCTTCACGTGAGTCTCGATGACGTCCCAGAGCTGCCGGATTTCAAGGAGCGCGACTTAGTCGCCCTCAACGATGCGCTCAACGCACTGGCGACGCGCGATGCGCGTATGGGCCAGGTTGTCGAATTGAGATTCTTTGGCGGCCTGACCGTCGAGGAGACAGCGGATGTCTTGAACGTCTCCGCTGAGACCGTGCTGCGAGACTGGAAGACCGCGAAGGCCTGGCTCCTCCGCGAGTTGAGACGAAGCCACCCCTCGGCTTCGACCTAGCATCGCCCCCCGCGCACAAAGAACTGGGAAATTAGCCGGTCGCCATTTCGCCAACGAGGGCTGCTGTCACGGTCCTCCGAGTCCGCCCATCAATCCTGAGTAGGTGTGAGCGAGAACCGTTCGATGTCGTCGCCTAGCATTTACCGGCAACCATGTTTGCGCTCGTCGGGGATCCTTGACAAGACAATGTCTCAGAAGCCGGTGCAGGGGAGCGGGAGTGTTCATCGGCAGCGCGCTCCAGTCGGGTTCCTGTCCGAGGATCGCCGCGATGATGTCCGAGGCGCTGGCGCCGCGGAACGGTTCCCGACCGGTCAGCAGCAGGTAGAGCAGGCAACCGAATGCCCAGGTGTCCGTGCGCTCGTCCATGTCAGCGCCTCTCGCCTGCTCGGGACTCATGTAGGCCGGCGTGCCGACCACGGTTCCCTCGGGTGTTCCAGCCGCGCTGATGGTCGGGGCCCCAGCGACGCCGATCGTCCAGACGTTCGCCGGATGCAACCTGGCGAGTCCGAAATCGAGCAGCTTGATCACACCGTCCGATCGGAGCTTGATGTTGGCGGGCTTCAAATCCCGATGAATGATGCCGTGGTCGTGTGCGGCCTGCAGTGCTTGCGCGATCTGCCGGGCAAGAACCATCACCTCGTGGAGAGGGGCGGTGCCGACGGTGAGGTGCTCAGCGAGCGTCGGGCCATCGACCAGCTCGAGCACCAATGCGTGCATCCCGAACGCATCCTCGAAGCCGTGAATCGTGGCGATGTTGGGGTGATTGAGCGCGGCTAACATCTGCGCTTCCCGACCGAGCCGGGCTACACGATCGGCGTCGAGCCTCAACGCCTTTGGAAGAACCTTGATGGCGACGGACCGATGCAGCCGCAAATCGGTCGCGCGATAGACCTCACCCATACCTCCGGCGCCAATCAGTTCGTGCAGTTCATATGCGCCGAAACGGCGACCTGTCAGTACCGATGCGGATTCGACGGTACCAGTCATAGCGGCCCCCCAAACTGTTACGCTGGGACCGCCTCGAGACTGGACGTATGCCCTGCAATCACCTGCCAGCCCGGTTGTCGCTTCATCCACACGTTCGTCGTCCGAAACGCCCGCGTCGTCTCCTGACCATTGTTGTGAATCGTGATGATGAAGCGCCAGCTCGTGACAGCGGTATCGCCATGGGCGACCACCTCGATGTCCACTTTGTCGTACGAAGCCACGTAGTGCTTCGTCTCGGCGGCGCGCTCGGCGTGGCCGCGGCGTGCCTCATCCATGAGGCGCGCTTTGTCACAGGTGGCGCCCGTCACGCCGGTAAAGAGGACATCATCGGCGTAGATACGGTCGAGCGCCTCGAGGTCGAGTTGACGCGTCGCCTGCGTGAGTCGGTCTTCCTGGGCTAGAATTTCCTGTTCGGTCGTGGCCATCTGTGCCTCCGTCACTGCGCGTGTGCGCACGTCTTGAAGTATCGTGAGCACGCAGGCCGGCGTCCTGAAGGTTTGCTTAAGATTCGCCTAAGGTTCGAGCCGTCATGCCCTTGCGAGAGCGGTATCTATTCGGGGATCTGGCGCTCGATGTCGCTGAACGCCGCCTCTCGAAGAACGGCGGGACGATTGCCCTCGCGCCGAAGGCGTTCGACGTTCTGGTCCATCTCATTCGGAACGCCAGCCGGCTCGTGACCAAACAGGAGTTGCTCGACGAGGTCTGGGCTGGCGCCTTCGTCGAAGAAGGCACGTTGTCGGTTCACGTCTCCGGACTGCGCAAGGCACTCGCCGACACCGCGCAGTCACCTCGCTACATTCAAACAGTCTCGCGGTCGGGGTACCGATTCGTCGCCGAGGTCACACGTTCGACACTCGATGAATCTGGCGCGTCCGGGCGCTACTCGATCGCGGTTCTCCCGGCGCAGCCAGCGGAAGACGCGACATCGGACGCCGACCGATCGATCGGCTTGGCGATCGCCGATGCGGTGATCGATCGGTTGGGACGGTACCGCCATCTGTCGGTGCGGCCGACCCGTGCCGTTCACACGATGACCGACCCCGGTGTCGATCGCTCGGCCGTGGCGCGCGCGCTCGGCGTCGACGGCGTCGTGGCCCTGCGCTTCGACAAGCCGGACAATCGCTTGAACGTGTCCGGCGATCTCGTGGGCGCGCAGGACGGCGCACGTGTCTGGATCGGCGCGGGCATTCCAGATCGATCGCTGAGTCAATCGCCGCACACATCGGTGGGACAGCATCGGCTGTCCACCCGGCCGGCGTGTTCGGGACCTGGGCTGCCGCGAGGCGAGCCGGGTTGGCCCCGCCGGCGAACCGGCCCGAAGTCTACGAGCTCGTAGGCCGCGGCCGATCCCGTCTGCTGTCGTTCTCGCGATCGGAAGTACCGAACGCGATCGCGGCGTACGAGGCGGCAATCGCACTGGATCCGACGTTTGCCGCGGCACACGCGGGACTGGCGCTGGCGTGCTGCATGCGCGCCGAGTTTCGGCTGTCGCCGCAGACCGACGCGTATGCGCAGGCGCGCGAGGCGGCGCTTCGCGCGCTCGCGCTCGACGACGGGTGCGCCGATGCGCAGATGGCGCTGGGCGCGATCGCGTTTCTTGGACAGTGGGACTGGGTCGGCGCGGAGCGCAGCCTGATCCGTGCACTCGAGATCAACCCGAACCACACGGAAGCGTACGTGCTCTACGGCCGCCTCCTGGATGCGCTCGGCCGCCTCGACGAGGGTCTGGCGATGAAAATGCGCGCGCTCGAACGCGACCCGTCATCGCCGCTCGTGCATCTGGCGATTTCGATGTCGTACTGGAATCAGCGTCGTTTCGAAGACGCCATCGCGTGGGCGACCAGGACGCTCGAACTCGATCCTCGACATCTGGTCGCGCGCGAGCACCTCGCCGGTGCGTACTGGGCCATGGGCGATTTGGATCGGCATATGGCCGAGAACATCAGGCACGCTGAATCGCATGGCGTGCCGGCCGAGTTTCTCGACTGCCTGAAACGCGTGTACGCGGCTGGCGGCCGGCGTGGTGTCGTGCAGTGGGTTCTCGACACGCAGACTGACAATCTTCCCGCGTTCCAACGGGCGCTGCTTCACGGGGAGCTCGGCAATCTGGATGAAGCGATCCGGCATCTCGAACAGGCGATCGACGCTCACGAGCCGTGTCTCGTCGAGATCGGCGTCGCACCACAATGGGATCCGCTGCGTGCGGACCCGCGATTTCAACAGTGTCTCGTGCGGATGGGCCTCAACGCGCAAGCGGCCGGCACGAATTTCTGACCGCTCTTGCCAGCCTGCAGAGATGTAGCTACGCTGTAATCACAGTGACCACGAAAACGCGCATTGTCAGGATCGGCAACTCGCGCGGAATCCGGATCCCAAAGACGCTGCTCGATGAAGCGGATCTTCCTGAAGAAGTTGACCTCCACGCCCAACCTGGCCGGTTGATCATCCAGGCCGCTCGAGGACCCCGCAGCGGCTGGGCGGCTGCCGCAAAGCGAATGCGGGCTCGCGGCGACGACGGACTGCTCGACGAATCGACAGTGACGAAGTTCGATCGCGAGGAGTGGAAGTGGCGATAGCCGGTCAGGTGATCGGTCGCGGCCGCGTCTATCTCGTTCGCCTGGATCCCACGCCCGGGAGTGAAATCAAAAAGACCAGGCCATGCGTGGTCGTGTCGCCGGACGAACTGAACGAGCATCTTCGCACCGTCATCGTCGCACCCATGACAACTGGCAGGCGGGCGTACCCGTGGCGTCCGCGATGCCGGTTTCGAGGCCGCGCGGGGTTTGTGGCACTCGATCAGCTTCGGACAATCGATGTCGAGCGGCTCGTGAAGCCGCTCGGACAACTTGAAGACGACACGGTTCTCGCGGTTTTGGAACGCCTGCAGGAGATGTTCGCCGAATAGGAGTGGCACCGCCGCGATGGTTTGAGCATCCGCATATTCGGAGGCAGGAACTTCGGGCCAAACTTCGGGCCATTAATGCCCAAACAACGGCAAAAACCCGGGAACACCAGACACCAGAGAGCAAGACGAATCAACAAGATAGAGAACCTAGCGAAATCTGCAAAACCTCCATCCCCGGTTCAAATCCGGCGGCGGCTCCAAATTTACTAAGTAAATTCGCCGATCTCTCCAACAGCACCGCTAAAGTCGCGCGTAGGAGTGGACCCAAGTGGTCCCAAATCTGCGGCATCGTCCTGCCGGCGTTATCCATAACTGATTGGGCGCGCAAGCGTTCTGCTTGGGTCGTACAGAAGGGCGTAGGTCCAGAGAACCTCCAGCTCGACACAGCGCCGAAAGGGGAGAGCCGATTCGATTCGACGGAGGGACCAACCGAGCAGAAGGGGCCCTGTCGCTTAGCGCGACGTAGATAGCGGATTACTCATGGTGAGTCCGCCGAAACGAGCACGAGCATCGCCCGAAGGCGGTCAACCATCGACGCTGCGGCGCTACACAGGATCAACTCGTGCCAAGCCGCGCAAAAAGATAGTAACGAGGACCCCGCGACCTTCGCGACGAGTCGAGGCTACAACGCGCCGATCGTCGTCTTCGACAACACGAACATCGTGATCGATCCTGCGCGCATCGGAAATCCTCGACGCCGCGCAGTCGTCCACTCTTTACCGGCAGCCATCCGTTTGGAAGAAGCGATCGTGCCGGACAGGTTTTGGTCTTTCGGTGAACTCTGCGTCGAGCCGGCGCCGCCAACAAATCCGAACGCAATACTGAGCGCGGTTGCCACGGCACTAATTCGACTCGTCGTCAGGTTGTCCTCGCCGCCATGGTGGGATCGCGGAGTGTGTCTTCGCACCTTTGACATCGGCGTGCCTAACGGAGGGAGTCTAACACGCATAAAACGCCGGGAGTCTAACAGGCATAAAACGCCGCAGGAGCGCCGATCCATGAAGCTTCGGCGATGGTGAAGGAGGCGGTCGCCGATGCCCGAAGTCGAAATCTCGCAAGAAGAACCCACCGACGCGCGTCTTGGCGTTCCCGGACCTCGAACACGCCAGATGATCACCCTGCAGTCGACTTCAAAGCGAGATGAATTGAGAATTGTGCGGGACGACGTGCTGCCACGCCGTCCCATTTCTCAACGCGTCTTGGCCAACTAGTGGCGCAGCGATCTGAAGCCCGCGCGAACCTCTTCTGAGAAGAGTTGCGGCTGCTCCCAGGCCGCAAAGTGGCCACCCTTCGCCACCTTGTTGTAATGGATCAATTTGGGAAACACCCGTTCCGCCCAGCTCCGCGGGACGGTGTAGATTTCGTCAGGGAAAGAACTGACGGCTACGGGGATGGAGACGCCTTTGGCATTGAAGTACCCGAGCTTGCCCCACGTCTCCCAATAGAGACGAGCGCCAGACACCGCCGTGTTCGTCAGCCATGTGATCGTGATGTTGTCGAGGATGTCGTCGCGCGTGAGGCCCTCAGACTGGCCGTCAAAGACGCGCGAGATGAGCGCATAGCTGCGCGCGTCGTGATCGAGGAAATATGCCGCCAGGCCGACGGGTGAATCCGCGATTGCGTACATCGTCTGCGGCCGCAATCCCAGCTGATACCCGTATCCGATGCCCTTTTGATAGACGAACTGCAATCGGTCGTAGGCGACTTTCTCCTCGGCTGAGAGACCGGATGGCGCTGGCGCCCCAGAGAACGCCGCGTTGTTAATCTCATCTGGGAACACGCCAGGCATGTTGGTGTGAATGCCGAGTAACTCCGGCGGCGCAAGGAGGCCCATTTGTTCGGTGACGAGCGCACCCCAATCGCCGCCTTGCGCCACGTATCGCGTGTACCCGAGACGTTTCATCAGCACGGCCCAGGCACGCGCGATATGGGGACAATCCCAGCCTGTGGTGGTCGGTCGGCCAGAGTACCCGTAGCCCGGCATCGACGGAATCACCACATCGAACGCGTCCGATGCACTCCCGCCGTGCGCCGTCGGATTGACCAGCGGGTCGATGATCTTCATCTGCTCGACGATCGAGCCAGGCCAGCCGTGCGTGACGATGAGCGGTAATGCATTGGCGTGCTTCGAACGAACATGAATGAAGTGAATGTCCAGCCCATCGATCTCGGTGACGAAGTGCGGCAGCGCGGTCAGCCGCGCCTCGCACTTGCGCCAGTCGTACTCGGTT